>JBQTHI010000013.1:0-14686 GCA_052390035.1 Actinomycetota bacterium
GTTAACGGGGCCGTTTCGGCCGATCTGCTGGCCTCGTTTCCGCCCGGCAACACCGCCCAGGTCCGCTCGATCCTCGCCGCCCTGATCCTCGGTGCCCTCGCCTATCGACGCCGGGCAGCCTCCCACCACGGCCGCCTACCCGGGCTGGCTCTGCTCGGGTTGGTGCTGGCCACCGTGACCGTTTCCTTCTTCACCGCGATAAGCAGGCTCGGGGTGGGCCCCGGGGTGACAATCCAGTTCACCGGGCCGGTCTTGGTCCTCGGCTGGCTCCGCCTCATCGAAAAGCGCCACGTTCCACGACTAGCGTGGGTGGCGGCATCGGTCGCCCTCATCGGAGTGGGACTCGTGTCACGGGTGTGGGAGGACGGCACCCTCGACCCGATCGGCCTGGCGGCGGCGGCCACCGCTTCGGTCACGTTCGCCGCTTATCTGCTCGGCTCGGGACATCTCGGCCGCCACCTTCCTGCCCTGACCATTGGCGCCTACGGATTCGGGTTCTCCGCCCTCATCCTCCTCTTCGCCTTTCCCCTCATCATTCCCCCCATCCGGGGAGTGGTACTGGCCGAACTCGGCTGGCTGGTGGTGCTCGGCACCGTTGTCCCTTTTCTGCTGGAGGTGGTGGCCATCAAGCTGGTCGGCGCCGGCACCGTTGGAGTGGTGGCCACCCTGGAGCCGGTGATTGCCGCCACCACCGCCTGGCTCTGGCTCGGTCAAAGTCTCTACGGATGGCAGGTGATCGGTGGACTGCTGGTGGTGGGGGCGGTGGCGGTGGTGCAGAGCGTCACCGGCCAGGAACCAACGCCGATCGCCTGATCCCACCCACCCCTCCGCCCTTACACTGCCGCCGCCAATGACCTCCTCGGTCGCACCCCTTCGGATTCACCGCTTCCGTGCCTTGTGGGGGGCGTCGGTCTTTTCCAACATCGGCGGGTTCCTGCAGGTGTCGGCCGCGGCTTGGTTGATGCTCGAGTTGACCGGTTCGGCCACCTGGGTGGGGCTCATCTCGGCCTCCACGACACTGCCCTTCCTCGCACTGGCCCTCGTTGCAGGAGCGGTGGCCGACATGGTCGACCGAGTGCGTGTGCTCCTGGTGTCTCAGATCGCGATGGGGCTGGCGGCGGTGGCGATGGCGGTCATCACCTTCTTCGGGCAGGCCACCCCGGGCAGGCTTCTTGCCCTCGGCCTCCTGATCGGAGTAGGCGCCTCTTTCAACCTGCCTGCCTGGCAAGCACTGGTCCCCGACCTCGTCCCCAGGGAAATGGTGGCCTCGGCCGTGGCCCTCAACTCGGTTGCCTTCAACGTCGCCCGGGCGGTGGGTCCTGCCCTGGGTGGATTGCTCATCGCCACCCTCGGGGCCGAAGCCAGCTTTGGTCTGAACGCCCTCTCCTACCTTTCGGTGATCGTCGTTCTGGCGGCCATGCACCGCCGACCGTCACCTGCAACTCCCTCCGACCCGGCACCGTTGGCCACCGCCATTGCCCTCGGTCTTCGCTTCGCCCGTTACACCAAGGCCTTTCGCCGGGTGCTGCTCTTCGGTGCGCTTTTCGCCCTTACCTCGTCGGTCGTTCCCACCGTGCTTCCCAGCCACACCGCGGCACTCGGTGGTGGCTCGCTCGCCTACGGCGTCCTCCTCGGCACCATGGGACTGGGTGCCATCGTCGCCGCCCTAAACCGGCGAGCCGTGGTTGGTCGTTTGGGGCGTTGGGCGGTCCCGGTTTCCATTGCCGGCTATGGCCTGGGAGGCATCTCGGTCGGCTTTGCATCCACCCCGATCGGAGCGGTCCCAGGGCTGGTGTTGGCCGGAGCCTGCCTGGTATGGACCACCACCACCCTCAATTCGACCGCCCAGATGCTCAGCCCCCGCTGGGTACGAGGTCGCACCATGAGCCTGTGGTCGTTGGCCTTCGCCGGGGTAACGCCACTCGGAGCGATTTTCGCCGGCGGGCTCGCCGATGCCATAGGTACCCGCAGTGCCTATGTCATGGTGTCGACGATTGGCATCGGCCTCGGGCTCGCCGCCATCGGCTCAGGGATCCCGGTTCTCCATGAGATCGTTCCCCCCGAATTCGACCCGGATCGGCCTGCCCCCGATCACGTCGAGACTCTCGACAGCGGACCGGTGATGATTCTCAACCGTTTCGAGATCGATCCAGCCGATTTCGACCCATTCATCGAAGTGATGAACGAGCTTCGCCTGGTCCGGCTTCGAACCGGCGCCTATCGATGGCGTCTCTATCGCGATGCCTCGGATCCCCGACGGCTGACCGAGATCTTCCTGGTGGTCTCCTGGCAGGAACACCTCAACCAGCACCGCCGGATCGACGACGCCTCGGCTTCGCTAATCCGGCGCGCACGCGCTTTCGACTTGGACGGGGGACCACGCAGCCGCCACCTGCTGGCGATAGACGTCGAGAGCCCCCCCGACTTTGAGTTGCTGCTGGCCGCCCACTCCCACATGCATGAGGTCGATGGCTCCATTCCGCTCGAAACAATCGCCGCCCCGCCAACCCACGGGGAGCACATCTAGCTAGATGCCCAGCCCTAGACGAGGTCGATACATCGACCTGCTCCGGCGCAACCCTGATCTACGCCGGCTTTATCTCGCTCGCCTGGTCTCGTTTGGCGGGGACTGGTTCCTGCTCGTCCCGATGTTGGGGTTGGTCAATGAGCTGAGCGACTCGGCGTTCCTGACCGCCGGTGTGCTCACTGCCAACACCCTCCCCGCCTTTCTCGCTTCTCCGGTTGGTGGGGTCCTGGCCGACCGATGGGACCGGCGCAAGATCATGTTCTGGTCCAACTTGGCGGCGGCCTTCACCACCGCCACGCTGCTCATGGTCGACTCCCCTCTGGTCACGACGACCAACGCCGCCGTCGGTTTGGCGCTACTGGGATTGGCCGTGCTGGCCGCCCTCAGTGCCTTGATAGCTCCGTCCTCATCGGCTGCCCTTCCCGCCGTAGTCAAACCGGCCGATCTCGCCGACGGCGCCTTCTTGCTCGAGTCGACCTGGGGAACGATGGCCGCTGTAGGCTCGGCGGCCGGCGGCCTGGTCGCAACCCTTCTTGGAAGGCAAACAGCTATTGCGGTCGACGTGGTCAGCTTCCTATGGGCGGCCTGGCTGATCCACCGGGTGTCGAAACCGCTGAACCGGCAGACCGAACCGAAACCCGTCACCGCGACCAGCAACGCCGCCGCCATCGGTTACATCCGTCGCCATCCGCCCATCCTGGCTCTCCTCACCTCCAAGGCCGGCTTTGCGATCTTCGGGGCGGGAGCGGTGGCGCTACTGCCGGTGCTCTCCCTCGACACCTTCGCCGCCGGCGACGCTGGGACCGGCTGGCTACTGGGCGCCCGCGGGGTGGGGGTGGTGGTCGGCCCGTTCTTGATCAGACGCATTGCCGGGAGCTCCGATCAAAAATTGTTGACCGCCATCGGCTTTTGCATGACGCTCTGGGGTATCTCCTATCTCGGTACCGGCGCAGCCCCCACCTTGGGCGCCGCCGCCTTGGCCGTCTTCTTGGGCCACGCCGGTGCCGGGAGCCAGTGGACCTTCTCGTCCTACGGTCTGCAGAGGTACACAAGTGACGACGTACGGGGAAGGATCTTCGGCCTCGACTTCGCCGCGGTCACCCTCACCTCGACAGTTTCCCAACTGTTGTTTGGCTGGCTGGCCGAGAAGATCCCGATTCGATCAATCTTTTTCGGGCTGGCCATCGCCGCCATCGGCTTCGGAATCTTCTGGTGGCGTTCGACTCGACGTTTCTGGCAAATGCCACCCTCAGTCACCGAATGATGCAACCACAAGCCGCTTGCCGGGGTTCCCTTATTGATGGATGAGTTGCCTGCTCGACTGGCTGTCGATCTCGACAACACCTTTCCGGAGGTGGTCAAGGGCCTCCAAGCCGAGGTGTATTCGGGGCTCCGTCAGTTGACCGGCACCGAAGCCGAAGATCTAACCCAGGAAACGTTCATTCGCGCCTATTACGCCCTCTCGGGATACGATCAGCAGCGGATCAAAGACTTGAGACTGCGTGGTTGGATCTGGACCATCGCCCTTAACCTCGGCCGCAACCACCGTCGTGACATGAGCCGACGTCCCCTCCCGGTTGGCGATCCCGGCGAAGTCGGGATCGAAGATCCCGAGCCCCCCGACCGATTGGCCTGGGAGCGGCGGTTGCGGCACCTGTCAGGACCGATTCGAAGGGCGGTTGTCCTGCGTCACGTGGTTGGCCTCGACTATGAGGAGATCTCTGTCGCTCTCGCCCGGCCGGTCGGCACCGTTAAAGCAGACGTCCATCGCGGAATCAGACGGTTACGTCAAATCATGGAGGACGAAACATGACCATCGAAGCCCAACTGTTAATGCTCAACGGACCCGCTCCTACCACAGTGTTCCCGGGAGTAACCCTTGCCACCGGCCTGGTCGAAGGGTTTGGCCTCTACGACAGCCCGCTCGGCTCGTTGGTGATCACGTTCAACCCGAATGGGATCTCATCGGTCGATCTGGCTGCAGGGGACTTTGGGGAGCGGTTCCAGGACCGGTTTCGCCGCCCTCTGGTGGAGGCCCGGCCGCCGAGGGGATGGGATGCTCAGATCCTGCGTGCCATCGATGAGGGACGGCCCGGCAGCCTGCGGATCGACTGGAGGTCGGTAAGCCCATTCCGGCAGACGATCCTCCAGATCGCCGCCACGATCCCCCGCGGACAGGTAAGGCCGTACGGGTGGCTTGCCCGCCAGGCCGGACAGCCAGGAGCCACCCGGGCGGTGGGGACGGCCATGTCGCACAATCCGCTGCCTCTGATCGTGCCCTGTCATCGCGTAGTGAAAGCGGATGGCTCGATCGGTGCCTATTCGCTGGGAGGGCCGGCCAACAAGTGGCGGCTGCTCGAAGTTGAAGGCGCGTCGCCCGCCCGCCTCGAGAAGCAAGCCCACCAGGGGATCCGCTTCCAGGGTTCGGACACTACCAAGATCTTCTGTTATCCGACCTGCTCACACGGACGGCGGATCACCGACGCTCATCTACGGGAGTTCCGGAGCAGCAACGACGCGGTCCTGGCCGGGTACAGGGCCTGCAAGGTGTGTAAGCCGAGCTAGAGGTGCGGTTACTCACCGGGTGCGAACCGGGCACCCTGCAGGTTTCGTCGACCGAACCCTTCCAGAGGGGGCCGCGCCATCAGAAAATTGCTAAATCTGCCCGTCGACCCAGGCGATAACAACCAGACTTAGTCTTACGCGTTCCCGACGAGAACGGACATGGGTACCGAACCTCGATCGCCACTTCCAGATCAGCAATCCCTCTTCGAGCACGGAGCCGATGGCGACGCCCCGACCAACTGGGAGCGGCTGTCGATCGACCATCCCGAATATGACGATTTTCGGTCGAGTGGGAACACTCCAACGCCGTCTCAGCCGATCGCAGGCGCCGCGGAGCCCGAGCCCGAAGCGGCTTCTGAACCAACGGAAACAACCGTGCTTGTCGAGAACGCCGAAGCGGAAGTGGCCAGCCCCGTCGCCACCGAGAGGGGGGCGTCCTCCTACACCGGGACCCTCGTGTCGGAGGATCAAGTCGTCGCCGGCGAGCTTCAGCTGCTGGCCGACCGGGTTGTCTTGTGGGGGGCGGGTCAGGTCATTGGATCGTGGGGCCATCATCAAGTCCGGATCGCCCGCCTCACCGTCTCACGCTTCGCCATTCACGCCGAAGGCGAAGCGCTGACGTTCACCGCGGATGACGCCACTGCCCTCGACGAGGCATTGTCGGTCATGGAACGGAACCGAGCGGTTGACGATTTGACCATGGAACGCGTTCACGAGACCGCAGCCGATGAAGTGATCGAAGCGCCCAAGGAGGAGTCGACCCTCCCCGGCGTCTCTCAAGTGGCGGAGACCCCTGCGGCCGCCGCGATCACCCGCCGGCCCCGGATCAAGAGCTTCCGCAAGTCACCGGCGACCCAGGCCCCTCCCCCAACTGAAGAGCCCGCCGTTGCACCCGTCGAGCTGCCTTCGCCCGAGAACGCCCAATCACCTCCTGAGCATGGGGAGGAGGAATCTTCGATAGCCGAGTCGGTGGTGGCCGCCGCCACGATGCATTCCAAAAAGGCCCGAGCGAAGAGATGGCTTCCGAACGACCTCCGGGGTATCGCGATCAGGCTGGTGGTGGTCCTCGGCTTCGTCCTCATCCTGAGCGGGATCGCGTACGTGCTCATGCTGCTCATGGGCAGCTTCGGATCAGAGGAGCCTTCCGCTACCACCGCGACCACCGCTCAGGAGGCCGTGGTCACCACGACTCCCTCCCCGATTACGGCGCCGTCGACCACCACCAGCACCACGGCGGCAGTGGTGGAGACGACCCTGTTCGCTACCAGCCTCGACGAGATCACCGACAGATGGAATCTCCTCGCCGAAGATGCCGCCCCCGAACTGGCGCTTTTTCGCCCCCTCACCTCGCCCTTTCTGTTGGTCCTCACCCCGGACCTCACGATGGAAGGGATCATCGATCCGGTCAACGGGATGGTGACCATGCGCGGGACTCCCAATGGGACGCCAGAGGTAGACGGTTCGATTCTGCTTGCTCTGGGTCTCTTGATCGGTACTGCCGACCCGAGCCTCTCGGGTACCGAGCGGGGAGCGCTCCTTGGGCAACTCGGACTCGATGTCCGCCAACCACAGCTCGCAGGACTCGATGGCTCCCTCACCTATAACGGGCTGGCCTACCGGATGATCTACCGCCAGGACTCGGGGCAGCTGGAACTCACCATTGTTCCTGGGTAGGCGGCGCCCACGGTAACTACTACGCCCTCACCGGAGCTTGCTTCGCCGCCGCGATGACACCTTCCCAAAGACCGACCGCTTCGGGGTGGCTGAGGCCGACAGGAGCTAGGAACACTCCATCACAGCCGGCCCCGGCCAGGGCCTGGAAGCGATCGACGTGGTCGGTGACTTCCCCGGCGTGATGGCGGACAGCGAAAGTCGTCGCTGGTACCCGGCCCCGGTGGGTTTCGACGAGTTCGGCGACCTCAGCCCGGTCCTTGCCGAGCAGCGGTGTGTCGAGTGCCGAAATTGAGAAGGTTGACCGATCGCGCCCGGCCTGGGCGACCGCGTGGCGGACGTTCTCGATTCTCGTCAGCAGCCGGTCGACTCCAACGATGTTCAACCCATCGGCCAGCCGGCAAGCGAGAGAGACAGTCCGGGCCCCGGCGCCTCCCACGATGATCGGTACCGGGTGAGATGGGCGGGGATAACAAACGGCCTCCGTGACGGAGGTCACTTTCCCCCGGTAGGTAGCCGTCCCCGGCCCCCACATCAATGGGAGGATGTGAAGGGCGTCTTCAAGCATGTCCAGGCGCCGGCTGGCCGTGGCCGGCTCATATCCATAGGAGACTTTTTCGCTCTCGAACCAGCCTGCCCCGAGTCCGCAGAATGCCCTACCACCGGATACCACGTCCAGGGTGGCGACGATCTTGGCGAGCAACGCCGGGTTGCGCAGGGTGACACCGGTGACCAGGGTGCCCAGCTCGAGCCGGCCGGTAACCCCGGCCAGAAAGCCGAGCGACGTGAAGGGCTCCGGCATGTCCTCCCACGGCCGCCCGACCTGGGGTATCTGAATCAAGTGGTCCATCATCGCCAACCCGCTAAAGCCAACCCGTTCGGCGATCCCTGCCACCTCCGCCAACCACGGTCCCAACGGTCCTTTGGCAGGAAAGCGGGAGATCTGCAGGTAAAACCTGAGCAGTCCCGGCCCAGGGCGGCTTGGTGGTTGGGAGCCTCGAACGGCGTGGGCCGGGGCGACCCGAACTGGCCCGACAGGGTTGATCAGCCGCCAACCTTCTTCGACCAATCGGGGACGGATTTGCCGAAACCGCCGCAACTGGGAGGTGAGCGCGGCCGCCGGCACCGGGCGCCGCCGCTGACGGTTGCGGTGCCTGACCATCTCTTCGGGAAGGTCGAAAACAACCAGGACGGCGGGCAAACCCAAATCGACCGCCCTTGCCAGGTGCCGGGTCCGTCGCTCGTCGTCAAGTCCGAGGGTGTCCACCACCGTGAGCAACCGGCGAGATAGCCGCGCCTCGACGATCTGATCGAGCAAGGAGAAGGCGGTCGGGCTTGCATCCAGATCGTGTTCGCCGCTACCCACCATGGCCCGCAGTCGATCCGAAGAGACAACCTCGTCGGGTCGAAAGTGGTTTGCTGCCCAGGTGCTCTTGCCCGACCCCGACGCCCCGACCAGAACCACCAGCGCCGGGTCAGGAATTCGTTCCACTCGCGGATGTTATGGCGCCGCCCCCGGCGGCTCATTTCGGGGGTGGATCAGCCGGCGGCCTACGCCCAGGCCGACCAGTAGGCCTTGATCCGCCTGATGAATTGATCAGGACTCTCGGCGTAGACCCGGACTCCCATCACCCGCGCCGCTCCGTGCAGCTCCCGCCGGCGCTGATTGGAAAGAGCGATCAGCAGGTAGCGTTCGTCGGGATCCGGGGTGAGGTCGGGGATGGAGGTCACCAAGCTTGCCAACCCCGCCTGATCGTGTTCGTCGCCGAGGACGTCTCCGAGCTGTTCAAGGGAGAGGGCCAGCCCGCCGATCACCTCCGGCCAGACCGGGGTGATGATCTCCATTTGATGACGGAGGTACTTGACCCTTTTGCGCCATTGATGAAAGTGCTGGACGGTCGGCCGGTTATAAGCCATCTGCATCTCCGATCGCCCCCGCCGATAGGTGTCGCCAACTCCAACTCCGATGCCCCGAAACGCATCGGGGATCACCTTGGCACCAAGGCGCGGATCGGACCGATCGATCGGCCAGGCGGCATATCGCGATCTCGCCCGGTAGAGAACTCCCGCAACCTGGTCCAGAGTGGCGCGGTCATCGACGACCCGCTCCGTGAGGCGAGCGCGACGTTTGCTCAACGTCGCTTCCAATTCCGAGAACACGCCGGGGGCGAGCAAGTGTTGGTAGCGACCATGCAGACGGGCGAGTGCATCGACCATTACTGCTCCATCTCGAACGCCCGACACCAGACGGGCGGCGTCGCGGAGTACGGCATTCTCGGCTCTGTAGATCTTCTCGCCAATTACCGGGCGGACCATGCGCAGTAGCGCCCGGACACGTTTGGTCGACTTCCTCACCTCGTGGATGGCGATATGGCGGTCGATGGCCGAATCCGACAGATTCTCGAGAACCGCTTCGAACTGGCTGAGGGAGATGCGACGGAGACCACCGGCCACGGTTTCACCGGGCATCAGGTTGAAGTCGGGGGCCGGCACCGCCGGCAGATGCGACACCCAATCAGGCTAGGTCCCCCGCGGTGGGGTACTTAACCTTTGTTCGATGAAGCTCAGCGCCGGTCTGTTGCCATTCCGTCGTGGCTCCGGTCTCGAGGTTCTCATCGCCCACCTGGGCGGACCGCTTTGGGCGAAGAGAGATGCCGGACACTGGAGCCTGATCAAAGGCGAAGTCGCCCCGGGCGAAGATCCCCGTGTGACCGCCGCTCGCGAGTTCTCCGAAGAGACCGGGTGGCTCGCTCCCCTCGAGGGTTGGATCGAACTCGGCTCGGTTCGGCTGCGATCGGGAAAGATCGTCAACGCCTGGGCGATCGAGGCAGACTTCGATCCGTCCGACCTCCGGCCCGGCACTTTTCGAATGTTTTGGGGCGGACGGGAACGAGAGTTCCCCGAGATCGATCAGGTGCGCTGGTGCGATCCGCCCGAGGCAACGAGGCTCCTCAACCCGGCCCAAGCCGAGTTTCTCAGGCGGCTGGAAACAGCTTTGGCAGGCTGAAGCGGCCCGCGGGCAATGGAGCGGCGAGGGTCAGGGTTCCCGACACCAACCCGTCCTCAACCTCGATGACGGCTCCGAGTCCCTGAAACAGCAGAATGATCGCCCGATTCTCGGGAAGAGCAGTGAAGACGATCCGTTCGATTCCCACCGGCCGAGCGAGAGCAACCATCAGCCGTACCAGCAGCGACCCGAGGCCCCGCCTCTGCCATCCGTCGACCACGGTGACCGCCAGCTCGGCATCGGTGGATGGTTCGGCGAGTCGCACCAGCCTGGCGATCGCCACCGGTGCCCCGTCCACCAGGGCTCCCCAGGCGATGTGGTTCTGCTGGTCGACTTCGGTCAGGTAGGCGAGTTGGGAACGGCTCAGTTGATCGATCGGGGCCAGGAACCGCAGCCGTCGAGACTCCGGAGAGAGCCGCGCCATACCTTCTTCGAGTAGCTGTTTGTCGTCGGGTCCGACCGGACGAAGGACGATTTCTGTTCCGTCATCCAGCCGGGTCGTCAGAGGTTTTGTTGAATTACTCATTTCAGCCTTCATAGTCGTGCTTGCAATTGCAAGCATACCACCAGGCGGCGGCATAAGCGACGATCCGGTGGTGAGCACAGTTGGGGCGTTAGCGTTGCTAGGTGGCTCGGAATCCCACCTCAACCACCGCCTTCGGATCGGGACGGCGGGAGAGCCACGACGCCTCGGCCTTCTACGACCGCTTCCCGGCAGTTCAGGTGGCGACCGACGGCCAGGTTGGGCCGCCAATCGTGTTAGATCGAATCTTTCTCGGCGACGCCCGCAGCATGACCACCGATCAGGTAGCCGATTCGTCAGTGGCGTTGGTGGTTACCTCGCCGCCCTATTTCGCCGGGAAGGAGTATGAGACCGGGTTGGGCACAGACGGTGTCCCCGGCTCTTATCTCGAATACCTGGAGATGATGCGCCAGGTCTTGCGGTTGTGCCTTCACAAGCTCGAGCCGGGTGGGCGAATGGCGGTCAACGTCGCCAACCTCGGGCGGCGACCCTACCGATCGTTGTCGGCCGACATGACTTCCATCCTCCAAGACGATCTAGGGATGTTGCTGCGGGGCGAGATCATCTGGCAGAAAGCCAGGGGGGCCGGAGGCTCGTGCGCCTGGGGCAGCTTCCGTAGCCCGGCCAACCCGGTGCTGCGCGACCTGACCGAGCGAGTGATCGTGGCAAGCAAGGGCCGCTTTGATCGGGCCCTCAGCCGTGCCGAGCGCCAAAAGCGGGGGTTGCCCAACGTTCCCACCATGTCGGCCGAGGCTTTCATGGAGGCCACCCTGGACGTCTGGGAGATCCCGGCGGAGAGCGCCACCCGCGTTGGTCATCCCGCCCCTTTCCCGGTGGCGCTCCCCCAACGCCTCATCGAGCTCTACACCTACCAGTACGACCTGGTCCTCGACCCGTTCATGGGTTCAGGATCAACTGCTCTCGCCTCATTGGCTTCCGGCCGTCACTACGTCGGCTTTGACACCGATCCGAGCTACGTGGCGCTGGCCGAGGAGCGGATCGCCGCTACTCGCTAAAGACACTCAGTGATCGGCCAGCGCCAACTTCAACACCTGGTCGACGTTGTCGACGGGATGGAAGGTCATCACCTCACGTACCGACTCGGGGATGTCGTCGAGGTCGATCTCGTTGCGAAGCGGGAGGATGACCTCGGTGAGGCCCGCTCGGTGGGCGGCCAGCACTTTCTGTTTGACACCCCCGATCGGAAGAACCTTTCCCTGCAGGGTGACCTCGCCGGTCATGCCAACATTGGAACGCACCTTCCGTCCGGTAAGCAACGAGGTAAGGGCGGTGACCATCGTCACACCGGCCGACGGCCCGTCTTTGGGAACCGCCCCGGCGGGCACGTGGACGTGAAACCGCCGTTTGAGATCATCGGCGCCAAGCTTCAAGGCCTCGGCGTGTGACTCGACGTATGAGAGGGCGATGCGCCCGGACTCCTTCATGACGTCACCGAGCTGACCGGTAAGGGTGAGTCCCGGATCTCCGTCCATGGCGGTGGCCTCAACAAAGAGCACGTCCCCGCCGGCGCCGGTCACCGCCAAGCCGGTGGCGACACCGGGCAGGTCGGTCCGGTCTTTCGCCTCGTCATGCCACACCTTGGGCTTGCCCAGGTATTCGACGACGTCCGAGTCGTCCACCACAATTGGTTCGGCCGCGCCGTGCTTGGCGACCTTGGTCGCCACTTTTCGCGCCAGCTTTCCCAACTCCCGTTCGAGTGAACGCACTCCAGCTTCCCGGGTGTAACGATCGACCACTACCCCGAGGGCCGGCTCGGTCACCTCGATCTCCTCCGGTTCGAGCCCGGCTTGTCTGATCTGGCGGGGAAGCAAGTGATCACGGGCGATGGCCACCTTTTCGTCGTCGGTGTACCCGTCGAGGCGGATCACTTCGGTACGGTCGAGCAGCGGTGCCGGAATCGTTTCGACCACGTTGGCGGTGGCGATAAACAGGACGTCGGACAGGTCGAGATCAACTTCGAGGTAATGGTCGCGGAACGTGTGGTTCTGGGCCGGGTCGAGCACCTCGAGCAGGGCCGACGAAGGGTCGCCCCGCCAGTCGTTGCCAACTTTGTCCATCTCGTCGAGCAGGAACACCGGGTTCATCGTTTCCGCTTCGATGAGCGCCCGGGCGATCCGTCCGGGACGAGCTCCTACGTAGGTGCGCCGGTGACCGCGCACCTCGGCCTCGTCTCGCAAACCACCCAGCGCGACGCGTACGAACTTGCGTCCGAGGGCACGGGCTACCGACTCCCCCAACGACGTCTTCCCTACTCCGGGAGGCCCGACCAGAAGAAGAATCGTTCCCGACTGGCGCCCGGCCGGCTCGGTCAAACCACGCTCCTGTCGGAGCTTGCGCACCGCCAGGTGTTCGACGATCCGTTCCTTGACGTCGTGGAGCCCGGTGTGATCGGCGTCGAGCACGGCCCAGGCCTCATTGAGATCGAGCCGGTCGTCGGAACGCTGCCCCCAGGGGACATCGAACATGGTGTCGAGCCAGGTGCGGATCCAGGAATGTTCGGGGGACTGCTCGGACATCCGCTCCAGCCGGTCGATTTCCCGTTCGACCGATTCTTTCACCTTGGCCGGGAAGTCGGTCTCGGCCAGGCGCTGGCGATAGTCCTCGGCCGCCCCCTGCTCTTCTCCCAGCTCCTTCTTGATCGCCTCCATCTGCTGGCGAAGCAGGTACTCCCTCTGGCTCTTGTCGATACGCTCGGCGGCGTCATCGCGGACTCGCCGCCGAAGCTCGAGATCGGCCCGCACCTCCCGCATCCAGGTCAGTAGCTTGCCGAGACGCTCCCGGATGTCGAGGGTTTCGAGGATCTCGACCTTCTGTTCGAGGGTGAGGTCGGGGGAGTAGACCGCCAGGTCGGCCAACTGACTCGGGTTTTCAATTCCGAGGATCCGCTCGGCGACGGCGCCTACTCCCCGGTGTTCCAGCACCTCGGTTACCACCGCTCGGTATTCGGCCACCAAGGAGTCGAGCGCCTCGTCGTGAACGTCGACTTCGGGGTAGGGCTCGAATTCGACCCACAACGCCCCGGCAACATCGGTGGAGCCGACACCCACTCGGGCCCGGCCCACCCCGGAAACCACGACATTGCCTTCATCGTCGGCCTGTTGGATCTCGGCGATGGTCCCCACATTGGCGTAATGCCCTTTGACCCGGGGTACCAGGATGAGGCGATTGTCACTCTGGGCGGCGGCTGCCAGGGCGATTTTCCCTTCGGCGGTTTCGATGCGAAGCGTTACCACCATGTGGGGGAAGACCACTCCGTTGCGGAGGGGGAGAACCGGAAGCGTGGCGGTGGTGGGTTTGGTGTCAGTCAATTTGGGAACTCCAGTACTGAGTACTCGCTTGGTGGGTGGTAATAAAACCAGGTCGGTGGGACATAATATTCCGCCCAGAGGGAATATGACAATGCCCCACTCAAGTTATAGTCTTTGATCGCACTCAGTCTCACCGTATGGAGGAACTATGCCCCGCGCCGTAGGTATTGACCTCGGAACCACCAACAGCGTGATCGCCACCCTCGACGGGGGCGATCCCACCATCATCCCCAACGCTGAAGGGTCGCGCACCACCCCTTCGGTGGTGGCCTTCAAAGATGGCGAAGTGCTGGTCGGCGAGGTCGCCAAGCGTCAAGCCATCACCAACCCGGACCGCACGATCCGCTCGGTCAAACGGCAGATGGGAACCGACTGGACCGCCACCATCGACGGCAAGAAGTACACCCCCCAGGAGGTCTCCGCCCGGATCTTGATGAAGCTGAAGCGCGATGCCGAGTCTTTCCTCGGTGACACCATCGCCGACGCGGTGATCACCGTCCCTGCCTACTTCAACGACGCCCAGCGGCAGGCCACCAAAGAAGCCGGCCAGATCGCCGGTCTCAACGTGCTGCGCATCATCAACGAGCCCACTGCCGCCTCCCTCGCCTACGGACTGGACAAAGAAACCCACGACCACACGATCCTGGTCTTCGACCTGGGTGGTGGCACCTTCGACGTGTCGGTGCTAGAGATCGGCGAAGGGGTGTTCGAGGTCAAGGCGACCTCCGGTGACACCCACCTCGGCGGGGACGATTGGGACGATGCGGTCGTGGCTTGGCTCGTGACCGGCTTCAAGAACGACCACGGCGTCGACCTGGGCAAGGATCGGATGGCCAACCAGCGGCTCAAGGAAGCAGCCGAGAAATCCAAGATCGAGCTGTCCCAGGTCTCGGAAACCGAGATCAACCTGCCGTTCATCACCGCCACCGCCGAAGGACCACTCCATCTCCAGAGAAAGCTGACCAGATCCGAGTTCCAGAAGCTGACCGAGGAACTGCTCGATCGCTGCAAAGGACCGTTCCAGCAGGCGATCAAGGACTCGGGGGTTCCGGTCGGAGACATCG
>JBQTHI010000014.1:0-10674 GCA_052390035.1 Actinomycetota bacterium
AGCTCGCCGGACGTTATGCCCCCGGTCATGGCCATGACCACCCCAAATAACACGCCGGGTCGGAGGTCATCGTTGAATTCGGGCCACCGTCCACCGCAATGGAGAACGTCGGTCGCTGGCGCCAAATGGGAGCCCACGTCGTCGTCGGCACCTCGGGATTCGACGAGGCGAGGATGGCTGAGCTCCGCGGCGAATGGGCGGCCAGCCCTCCGAATTGTCTGGTCGTCCCCAACTTCTCGTTGGGAGCAGTGTTGATGATGTGGATCGCCGAGAAGGTGTCGCCCTATTTCTCCGCGGGTGAAGTGATCGAGTTGCATCACGATCGCAAGGTCGACGCGCCTTCAGGGACGGCGATGGCCACCGCCGGTCGCATGAAACCGGCAGGCTCGCGTTCGGTCGAGTCGCGCGAGATGATTCCGGGGGCGCGCGGGGCTGAGGTGGGGGAGGTCTGGATACATTCCGTCCGCTTGCCGGGCCTGCTAGCCCATCAGGAGGTCCAACTCGGCAACCCCGGTGAAATCCTCACCGTTCGCCACGACACCACCGACCGCATCGCGTTCGTCCCCGGGATCCTCCTCTCGATTCGCTCGGTCGCCGATCTCGATCCGGGGGTTTCGGTTGGGCTCGAACAGTTGATGGGGCTCAACTCTCCGTAATCGCCACCTTGTTGATCACCGCGTCTTGGAGCGGACGCTCGGCCTTGGTCTGCACCGCGGCGATGGAATCCACCGCCTCCATGCCGTCGGTTACCTCACCAAAGATGGTGTAAGCGTGGGGAAGCCCGACGTCGGTCAGACAGACGAAGAACTGGCTTCCATTGGTGTTCGGTCCGGCGTTGGCCATGGCCACCGTACCCCGACGGTATGAGCCGGGTTTGTCCAGCTCATCCCGGAACTTGTAACCGGGCCCGCCGCGACCGGTTCCGCTGGGATCTCCCCCCTGGATGACGAAGCCGGGAACCACCCGGTGGAAGATGACGCCGTCGTAGAACCCCTCATTGGCGAGGAAGACGAAGTTGTTGACGGTCTGCGGCGCCCGCTCCGGATTGAGCTTGACGGTGATCGGCCCATGGTTGGTGTCTAGTTGTGCCGAATAGATCTTGGTGAGGTCGATAGCCAGCTCGGGCTGGCTGGAATATTGCTTGGCCATGCGGTCGACCTTAACGGGCCGTGTGGCTCGACTAGAAGAGGGCGTTGGCCAGGCGCCGGCGATATTCGGTGGTGAGAGGGTGCTCGGGTCCGAGCAGGTCGAACATGTCGAGCATCGCCAGGCGGGCTTCGTCCTTGTCGGCGCCCCGTTCCTCGACCCTGGTGAGGAGTTCTGGAAGGGCGGCGCCAGGACTGGCGAGGTCGATATTGGCTACGGCCAGTCGAGCGACGGCCATCAACTGTCTGACTTCGGCCGTCGGGGGTTGCCGGTTCAGTGCCTCAAAGGCGCCGTCGTAGTCGCCCCGGTCGATCAGCAATAAGGCGAGGGGCAAGGCGGCCTCCACCATGGTCGGGTTGGTCTGCAGGAGACCGCGGAGCTTCGATTCGGCCCCGGCCACATCCCCGGCCTCGGCAAGCCGCTCGGCGGCCATCACTTCGGGATCGATCGGAGGTGGTAGTAGCTTGCTGATGAACTGGCGGACCGCCGCCTCCGGGATCGCACCAGTGAACCGGTCGGCGGGTTTGCCGTCCTTGAAGGCGATCACCGTGGGTATGCCCTGGATCCCGAAAGCCTGCGAGACCCGCTGGTTCTGGTCTACGTCGACTTTGGCGAGGGTGAAGGCACCATCCGCTTCGGTGGCGACCTTTTCCAGCATCGGACCGAGGGTTTTGCACGGGCCGCACCACTCGGCCCAAAAGTCGACCACCACCGGGACACTTTTGGAAGCTTCGACCACAGCCGTTTGAAAGTTGGCTTCGGTTACATCGATCACGTTGGATGACATGGCCTGACAGTAACCCGGTGCCCGTTCATCACATTCCCGGTGTAAGCCTCCTCCTCATCGAGCGGTATCCTCGGGCTGCGATCACGGAAGGAGACGATGGCGCGGTTCGGACAGGTACTGACAGCCATGATCACCCCCTTCACCGACGAGGGAGAAGTGGACTACCAGCGGGTCTGGAATCTCGCTCGTTTCCTCACCGATCACGGATCCGACGGATTGGTGGTGACCGGCACCACCGGCGAGTCACCAACCCTATCCGTCGATGAGAAGGTGGCCCTCTACCGGACCGTGGTGGAGGCGGTTGCCAATCGAGATGTGAAAGTTGTCGCCGGGTCCGGAACCTACGACACCGCCGAGTCGGTCCACCTGACCAAGCGGGCGGCCGAGGCCGGGTGCCACGGGATTCTGGCGGTCACCCCCTACTACTCACGGCCCAGCCAGGAGGGCCTTGTCGCTCATTTCACCGCTATCGCCGACGCCAGCGATCTGCCGGTCATGGTCTACAACATCCCTGGTCGGACGGCCCGCCGCATAGAGGTAGAGACACTAAAGACGCTGGCCAACCACCCCCGGATCATCGCCACCAAAGATGCCGTGATGGACATCGACTTCACTTCGGCCGCCTGCCATCAGGTGCCCGAGATGGAGGTTTACTCCGGTCAGGACACCTACACCTGGCCGATGATGGCGGTCGGTGCAGTCGGGGTGGTTTCGGTCATCTCTCACCTAGCGGGAGACAAGGTTGCCGCCCTGGTCAAGGCAGCAGCCGCCGGCAAATTCGAGGCGGCGCGCCATCTCCATCATCAGTTGCTTCCCCTGGGCCTCGCCTGCTTTCTCGAGCCCAACCCGGCGCCGGTTAAGGCGGCGATGAGCGCGTTGTGGGAGCCGGTGGGGGCACCCCGCTTGCCTATGGTGGCGGCGGGAGAAGCAACCGTGACCGCCATCAAGGAGGCCTTGGGAGCCCTCCAGGGTCTGTGACGGTATCCGTCACCTTCCTGGGCGGGCTCGGTGAGATTGGGCGCAACTGCGCCGCCCTCGAGATCGACGGCAAGATCGCCCTGATCGACTGCGGGCTCATGTTCCCCGAAGAAGAAATGCTCGGGGTCGACCTGGTGTTCCCCGATTGTAACTGGTTGGTGGAGCGCCGCCAGGACGTGGTCTGCGTCGTCCTGACCCACGGCCACGAAGACCACATCGGAGCACTGGCCTATTTCCTCGCTGACCTGAATGTCCCGGTTTTTGGCACCCGTATGACACTCGAGCTTGCTCGCGGCCGCATCGATGAGCTCGGGGTGGACGCCGACCTGCGACCGGTTGAGGTGGGTCGTCCCACCAAGATCGGGCCGTTCTCCTTCGGACTGGTCAACATGACCCATTCGGTCCCGGACGCCTGCGCGGTGGCCTTCGACACACCGGAAGGTGTGGTGTTGCATACCGGCGATTTCAAGCTCGATCCGACCCCGATCGACGGGCGCGCCACCGAGCTCGCCACACTCGCCGTTTTGGGCCGGAGAGGCGTCCGTTTGCTGCTATCCGACTCGACCAATGCCGAAAGACCGGGGTTCGTGCCCTCCGAGCGATCCCTGGCCGACCCGATCCGCGACATAATCGGTGACGCCCAGGGGCGGGTGATCGCCGCCTGCTTTTCGTCGCACATCCACCGCATCCAGCAGATCGTCGATGCCGGCGTGGCGACCGGGCGGAAGCTGGCCATCTTCGGACGCTCGATGCAGCGCAACACCGCGGTCGCTCAGGAGCTGGGACGAATGTCCATTCCGGCCGACTCGCTCCTCGACATCGTCGATCTGTTGAAACTGCCCGCCCGCAAGCAGCTCCTGGTGACCACCGGCAGCCAAGGTGAACCGTTCGCCGCGCTGTCGCTGATGGGCCAGGGCCGCCATAAACATGTCGAGATCGGTGAGGGCGACACCATCCTGCTTTCGGCGACGCCGATCCCTGGCAACGAAACGGCGGTCTCTCGAGTCATCAACCAATTGCTGCGTCGCGGGGCCCGCGTCATCCACGGGCGAAACGCCGACGTACACGTATCGGGTCACGCCAACCGCGAGGAGCTTCTCACCCTCCTCCATCTCATCCGACCCCGTGCCTTCGTACCGGTCCACGGTGAATACCGGCATCTCGCGGCCCACGCCGAACTCGCCCGCCTGGTTGGAGTGCCATCGGTGGAGGTTTGCGAAGACGGTGACGCGGTGATCCTCGACGGTGGGTCGACCAGAGTCGAGCGGCGGGTCGTGCCAGCCGGGTATGTCTACCTCGACGGGGACACGGTTGGTGACGTCAAGGCGGTGCTCCGGGACCGCAGCCACCTAGCCGACGAAGGGGTAGTGGTAGTCACGGTGGCGGTGTCGCCCCAGAGTGGCGACATCATCTATGGGCCGGATCTAGCCAGCCACGGCATGATGGACGACCCCGACTCGGTTCTCGAGAAGGCCGCCCAAGCCGTCCGGCAGGCGATCGAAGAGCGGCTGGCCGGTCATGAGCAGGACATGTCGGTGCTACAGCAGGTTGTCCGTGGAGCGGCGGCCCGGGTGATCAAGGCCGAGACTTCTCGCCGCCCGGTGATCCTTCCGGTCGTCCTCGAACTCTGACAAACCCCAAACCCAGGGTTCCAGTCAACGAACTCATCGAATACAGCCCCAAGAATGCTCGTTTGGGTCCGCCCTCCGCCCCCCGGTTTCCGGTAGGCTCACCGCCACATGACCAAGAGGACATCCACCCGCAGGGGTAGCGGGCGGGGACGGGTGTCCAACAGCAAAGCCCACATCACCGGTTGGCGCCAAAAGCTGGCGGCGCTGCGCAACCGGATCCGGCAACACCTCGGTCGTCAAACCGATGACGTCTGGGGCATGGCCTTGGTGGTTCTCGGCATTCTGATCCTGTTGGGCTTTTTCGGTTTGGCGGGCCCGTTCGGCAAGGCGGTCAAAGATGGCAGTCGCCTGCTTTTCGGGCTTTGGCGGTTCCTCGTCCCGATCGGCATGATCGGCATCGGTGCAGGGCTCATCGTCGGCAAGCCCCGACAGGGGGCGGGGCGGGCCGTCAGCGGGGCGGTGACCACCTTCATCGGTTCTCTCGCCACGTTCCACCTGCTGACCGGGGCGGTCGCGCTCGCCCCCAACCTCGAGCTGGTTCAGCAACGGGGCGGAGCCGTCGGCGCCCTGCTCGCCTTCCCCCTCCGGAGAATCCTGGGAACGTGGGGCGCCTTCGTCGTGCTGGCGGCGGTCATGGCGGTCGGCGTGCTACTGCTCACCCGGACCTCGATCAAAGAGCTCGCCGCCGGCGCCGGACATGTCATTCGTTCGTTGAGGGCTTTCGCCCGCGAGGTAGGGGTGAGAAGTAATGCTCCGCCGCCCGCTCGAGCGCGGCATCTCGTTGCCAGCACTATTCACCCAACCCCTTCGGCCAAAACGAAGCCGATCGCCCCAGAACCGAAAACCGTGCCACCCAAGATGGATCGCCCGAGAAAGGTCGTTCCCGCCCGGGTCGTCGGCTCGGGCTATCACCTTCCGCCCCTCGACCTCCTCTCCTCGGGCGGGGGAGAGGAACAAAGCAGGCGGGCGCTGGAAGAAACCGCTACCCAACTCGAAGAGACCCTTCGCCAGCACGGGGTCGACGCCCAGCTCACCAAGATCGTGCCCGGTCCCACCGTCACCAGGTATGAGATCGAGCTTGCCCCGGGGGTGAAGGTGAACCGGGTCTCGAGCCTCGCACATGACATCGCCTATGCCCTCGCCACACCCGACGTCCGGCTACTCGTCCCCATCCCCGGCAAGTCGGCAATTGGGGTCGAGGTGCCCAACCGCAAGCGCCGCCTGGTAACCCTGGGCGACGTCCTTCGCAGCGGCGAGGCCAGCATCCCTGCCCATCCCCTCACAGTGGGACTTGGCGTCGACATTTCCGGTCGGGCCCGCATGCTCAACCTGTCCGAGCTTCCCCACGTCCTCATTGCAGGCGCCACTGGAGCTGGCAAGTCGTCCTGTATCAACTCGCTCGTCACTTCCTTGTTGATGCGGACCAGCCCCGATGACGTGCGATTGATCATGGTCGATCCCAAACGCGTCGAGCTGGGCCAGTACAACGGGGTGCCGCACCTCCTCACCCGGGTCATCACCAACCCCAAGAAAGCGGCCGATGCCCTCAAGTGGGCGGTGACCGAGATGGACCGGCGATACGACCTCCTGGCCGATGCCAAAGTTCGCGACATTCTCGGATACCGCCAGAAACTCGACACGGGTCAACTTCCGGCCGAAGGGTTCGACCGCTTCCCATACCTGGTCGTTATCGTCGACGAGCTGAACGACCTGATGCTGGTCGCCGGACGGGAAGTCGAAGCAGCGATTGTTCGCATCGCCCAGATGGCGCGGGCGGTCGGTATCCACCTGGTGATCGCCACCCAGCGTCCGTCGGTGGATGTCATCACCGGAGTGATCAAGGCGAACATCCCGTCGAGGCTCGCCTTCTCGGTGGCATCGCAGACCGACTCGCGGGTAATCATCGACGGGGCAGGCGCCGAGAAACTGGTGGGGATGGGGGACATGTTGGTGATGACCGCCGCCGAGCCGAGGCCGGTCCGATATCAGGGCGCCTGGGTAAACGAGGAAGAAATCCACGCGGTGGTGGATTGGGTGAAACAACAGCGACAGGCCGACTACCAGGATCAGGTGGTCGAGAACCTTGCCGCCGAAGCCGCCCGGGCGGCACAAGAGCCGGACGACGACGAGGAAGGCATCGTCCGCCGGGCGATGGACCTGGTTGTGCGCAGCCAACTCGGCAGCACTTCGATGTTGCAACGCAAACTCCGGATCGGGTTTGCCAGGGCCGGGAGGGTCATGGACAACCTGGAGAGAAGAGGCGTGGTCGGACCATCGGAGGGATCAAAAGCGCGGGATGTGTTGATGACCGTCGAGGAGTTGGAAGACCTCTACGAGCGAGAACGGTTGCCCGTTTAAGCTCAGCCGGGCTTCATGCTCCAGATCCTGACGCCGTCGGGCGGCCTTACCGCCCCCGCTCCCCTCGACGACTCCACTATTCGGCGTTTGTACCGGGCGATGGTTTTCGCAAGGACATACGACCGCAAAGGGACCGCCCTCCAGAAACAGGGTCGTCTCGCTACCTATGCGCCCTTCGAAGGACAGGAAGCGGCCCAGGTGGGCAGCGCCGCCGCTCTCCGGCCCGAGGACTGGATGGTGCCCACCTACCGGGATGCGGCGGCGATGTGGATGCAGGGATATCCCCTCGACCTCCTCTTCGCCGGCCGCACCGGAGACGAACGAGGCGGGTCACCACCCGATCACATATATGTGCTTCCCCCGTCGATCACCGTGGGTGGCCACATGGTTCATGCCGTCGGCCTCGCCTGGGCGGCCCGGCTGCAGGCCCAGGATCGAGTGGCGCTCACCTACTTCGGGGATGGCGCCACCTCGGAGGGTGACTTCCACGAGGCGATGAATTTCGCCGCGGTGTTCGACGTGCCCTGTGTTTTCTTCTGCCAGAACAATGGTTGGGCGATCTCCCTACCCCGGGAGGAGCAGACCCGCTCTGAGACCATCGCCCAGAAGGCGATTGCGTATGGGATGCCGGGAGTGCAGGTCGACGGCAACGACCTCCTCGCGGTGTACCTCGTCACCAGCGAAGCAGTGTCGAGGGCGCGACGCGGCGATGGCCCCACGCTGATCGAGGCCGTGACGTACCGGCTAGGACCTCATACCACCGCTGATGACCCGGGTCGGTACCGCTCAACGGAACTCACCGATGATTGGAGATCCCGTGACCCGCTGGAAAGGGTCCGCCTGTACCTGTCCGAGCGGGACCAATGGACCGGGGAATGGCAGACCGAACTCGAAGCCGCGGCCGCCGTCGAGATCGACCGGGCGGTCTCACTCGCCGAAGGATTGACTGCACTATCGGCAGGGGAGATATTCGGGGCGATGTTCGAGCAGCCGCCCCCCCACCTGGCAAGGCAAAGGGTCGAAGCTGAGGCGGGTTGGTGATGGCGATCAGAACGATGGCGCAGGCGATCAATGACGGGCTGGACCTGGCCCTCGCCAAAGATCGGTCGGTGCTCGTCATCGGTGAAGACGTTGGCCGGACCGGGGGGGTCTTCCGGGTAACCGACGGGCTCCGTGACAAGCACGGAGCCGAACGTGTCATTGACACCCCGGTGGCCGAGTCGGCGATAGTGGGGGTGGCCTTCGGTATGGCCGTCGCCGGCCTCCGCCCGGTGGTCGAGCTTCAGTTCATGGGTTTCTCGTATCCGGCTTATGACCAGATCATCAACCACGTCGCCCGGATTCGGAACCGCAGCCGGCATCGCTTCTCCGCACCGATGGTCATCCGGATTCCGTACGGCGGGGGGATCGGAGCCGCCGAACATCACTCCGAGTCGATGGAGGCCATTTATGCCCATGTGCCGGGACTCAAGGTGGTTGTGCCCGCCACTCCGTATGACGCCAAGGGGATGCTGCTGGCGGCGATCGAGGAACCCGATCCGGTCATCTTTTGTGAGCCGATCCGTCTCTACCGGGCGGTGAAGGAAGAAGTCCCTGAGGGATGGTTCACCGAGCCGATTGGAGAGGCCCGCATCGAGGTCGAAGGCGACCAGGTGTCTTTGATTACCTGGGGGGCGATGACCAAAGAGACCCGCAAGGCGGTCGAAATATTGGCCGGCGAGGGAGTGGCCGCTGAGATGATCGATGTACGCAGCCTGGTTCCTCTCGATCTCGATTTGATCCTGGCGTCGGTGGAAAAAACCGGGCGAGCGGTCATCGTCCACGAGGCGCCCCGTACCGGGGGCTATGGGGCTGAGATCGTCACCCTGATCCAGGAGCACGCCCTCTATTCCCTGGCGGCCCCGGTGCGGAGGGTGACCGGGTGGGACACCGTGTTCCCGCTGAAACGGGCCGAGCACCACTATCTGCCATCGGCCGAACGTATCGCCGCCGCCGCCCGTCGGACATTGGAGGGCTGATGGCCAAAGAGTTTCGACTGCCCGACATCGGCGAAGGATTGACCGAAGCCGAAGTTGTCCGCTGGCTGGTACCGGTCGGTGGCGAGGTGTCGGTCGACCAACCTGTGGTCGAGGTGGAAACCGACAAGGCAGTGGTGGAGATTCCGTCGCCATATGGCGGTGTGGTCCTTCACCATGGGGCGGCGGAAGGCCAGGTCCTTCCGGTGGGAGAGATCCTCGTCGTCATCGGCGATGCCGATGAGAAATGGGCAGGTGGTCCCTCTGCTGGCGCTGAAGAGCTTTTCGATCAGCTCGAAGAAGAAACCGCCACCGATGAGGGCATGCCCGAGCCCCGGCCCTCGATGATGCATGCTCCGGCGCCAATCGTCGGGCGGATCTCAGAAGAGGCGGAGGTGTTGGCCCCCCGGGGCGATCGGGTGGGGAGGGCGTTGGCCGCCGGCCGGGCGCTGCCGCTGGTCCGCAAGCTGGCCAAGGACTTGGGCGTTGACCTGGGGGCCATCGACGGTACCGGTGCGGAGGGGAGGGTCACCCGCGAGGATGTGCTGGCCGCCGCGGAGACAGCCTCCGGCGGGCCGATCGAAGAACCGCCACCACCCACGTTGCCGCCGGTCCCGGTGTCCCGGCAAGGAGTGCGCCGCCCGATGAGCCGCCTCCGGCGGACCATCGCCGCCAACATGGCGCGGTCCTGGTCCGAGATACCACACGTGACCACCTTCGACCAGGCGTCCGCCGGTCGGCTTTTGGCCGCCCGCAAGGCGCTGGAGAACCGTCATCAGACCAAGGTTCCGCTGGAGGCCCTCGTCATCAAGGCAGTGCTGCCGGCGCTGGCGGCGTTTCCCGAGTTCAACTCGTCGATCGACGGGGACGACCTCGTCCTCTATAGCCACTACGACATCGGGGTTGCCGTCGACACCCCCGACGGATTGTTGGTGGCGGTGGTGAAGGCCGCCGATCAACGGACTTTGCTGGAGGTGGCGGCCGACGTCCGCCGGTTGGCGGAAGGTGCCCGCGACCGCAAGTTAGGGCCGGGCGAGCTAGCCGGTCAGACTTTCACCGTGTCCAATATCGGGGCGTTGGGAGGAGGGTTTGGAACCCCGATCGTGCCTCCGGGGACCACCGCAATCCTCTCCGTGGGAAGGGCAACCGAACAGCCGATCGCCGAAAACGGCAAATTGACGGTGGCAGCCGTCATGCCATTGTCGCTCTCCTATGACCATCGGGTGATCGACGGAGGCCTCGGCCGCAGGTTCATGGCGATGGTGCTCGAAAACCTCGAGGAGCCCGCCCTCTTTTTGGTGTAGGGGCGGCCGGAGTCAGTTTTCGTGATACTTGGGGTCGGCCCGCATCAGGGCCGACATCCGCCGCCGTAGTTCGGTGGGAGCGTTGCGAATGCCGGCGGCGACGGCAAACGCCGGATCGTCATCGGTATCGATGATGAGCTCGTCACCGCCCGCCAGGAGGTGGAAACCATCTTCCCGCGCCTGTATTCGCACGTCGTCTAAGGGCCACTCGCCAATCTCGAGATGGTGAGCCCGGATCCTCAGATGATGGTTGTCGGTGAGATCGATGGTGACGTTGATCGGAGGCGCGGCGTCGCCAACGAGACGCACCCTCCCAGCAAATTGCTCCATGGCGACAAACTAAACGAACGATGGCCCGGTTGGTAGTGCGAGTTTCTGGCCTGGATCCCTCCCGGGACCAAAGGCGACGAGGTCCGCCGCATCCGCCGCCATCCCCCCGAGGGTGGTGGGGGAGA
>JBQTHI010000015.1:0-24195 GCA_052390035.1 Actinomycetota bacterium
CGTCGTCTCATCCGGCGTCGAGTGCGGCGTTCCAGCGTTCGACGATCTCTTGCATGGTTACACCTCGGCTGACAACTAGACGATTGCCACTGTCTGCGGTCTGGAAGTCGCCCTGATCTTCGGCGACGGGATCGTCACCGAACGCGAGCTTCAATGTCGAGTCGTCTGTCGTCCAGATGGCGACACCGCGGACGCCATCGCTGACAATGATCGCGAAACTCACCGAACCATCCACGTGAGTAAATCTCACCGTATACGTGTCCGAGACGCCGAGGATCGCCTCCGCCGCCGGAGCGCTTTCGATGATGTCGGTGTCGACGATGGTGGGCACCTCACGTTCGAGGAGGACACGCATCAGATCGACGGTCGGTGGCTGTGGTAGCTGGTCGAACCGTTGGTTGGCTTCGACGAGCTGGTCGAACTCGATCTGACCAACAGTCTCGCCTTGGAGATCGTAGGCGGTGAGGGTGGCGCCACTCGATAGCTGGGACCGGGGGAAGGCAACCGCCCCACCGGAGGGAACCTGCCAAGCTGCATTGTCGTGTTCGGCGAAGGCCACCACCGCGGTTCCCTCGCGTACTAGCCACACAGCGGGAGAGAATTCCTGGTCGGAAAGCGCCTGGAACCCCTCTCCGACGCAGGACATCACCCCGGATTCGAGTCCAGCTCATAACACCGTGTCGTTTTCGCTAGTCGCTACCACAACCGGCATGACCTTCCGGAAGCCCGTCGTCGAGGTCGACAACCTCGAATCGACACCGGTCCCCGACGCCTGACGGCCGGGCTAGCTCTCGTGCCAGCTCGATTGCCACTGGTGAGACCGTCGACGCCCCAATAATCCAGGTAGACGGCGCCACGGCCTCGACCGCAGGCGAGTTCGAGAGCATGCCCTTTTGGGCAGCAGATGTTGAAGGGGCCAACGACGGGACTAGGAGGTGGGTCCGCGAGCTCCGAGGCCAACAATGCCTACGATCGGCCCCGCTCACGTCTTGGATCCAACGGCCACCCGCGTTGATCATCATGAGGCGCACCCCCAGCGTGAGCAAGATGTGCCGTTCGGCGTCGTTGGGCGATTTGAGCGTTCGGGTTCGGGATCTGGTGATTGGAGCGGGCGAGGTCCGACCCTGCGAGCAGGCGGGATGTGTGACTAGCGTTGCCGTTGTCGTAAGCCTTCGCGAGGAGGTGCGATGTGAACAACCGCAAGCTGCACTCCGCCCCTCGCTCCGAGCCGCTGAATCGCAGCCGCGTCTGCGCTGGCTCGGCGAGAGGCACTCCACCCCACGACAAGAGGAGTGTCCAGTGTCGTCAACATCGAATCCCGTCACACTCGAATGGCGGGGCACCTTCACCAACTCCGAGGTCAACCAACTGCACGCTGAAGTGTTCCAAACCCGTCTGTTCGAGGACACCGAGTGGAACTGGCGAGAGCTCACCCAGCGGCACAGCCTGGGCTGGGTGACCGCCCGCCGGCACATGACACTTGTGGGATTCGTCAACGTGCTGTGGGACGGCCTCGTCCATGCTTGGATCCAGGATGTCATGGTCGCGATCCAGGCACGGCACCAGGGCATCGGTGTCGGACTCGTTCACGCCGCACGGCATGGCGCCGCCCGTGCCGGTTGCGAGTGGCTCCATGTCGACTTCGAGGATGATTTAAAGGCGTTCTATCTTGACGCATGCGGGTTCGAGAGCACGAATGGTGGGCTCATGGCGCTCGAGCGGTGGCGAGAGTGATCAGAGTACGGAGATCATCCATAGCAGGCTGGGTGGGCACGGCGAGTGTCCGGGAACGGATCCGGATGTGCCGATATCGGGCTAAGTCAAAATGTGCGATTCGACAACAGATTGATCGATCTAGTGCGGGTGTCTCCCCCCTTCGTAGAACCACGCCGCGACCAGGTCGGTCCCGGCATGTGACGCCGAGTTTCGTTGTCTTCACCCTCGCAACCCCCTCGCCAAAGTCGTAAAAGTCTCTTTGTTGATTCCGGGGCTTCGGATTCGTACTTAAGGTGAACATTGCCACCACGGTGCCAAGGCGAGCCCCGGCGGCGGGCTGCAACCGTCTCGCCCCCCAAAAGGAGAAAAAGAATGCAGCAACTATTAGTGGACTTCATCACCTCACTGGACGGCTACGCGGCGGCAGAAGGCTGGCCCGGGTTGTGGGGGCTCGAGGGCCCTGAGTATCTCGCCTGGCTCGGCGAGCAGCCCGAACGCGACTACACGATCTTGATGGGAGCGAACACGTACCGGCTGATGTACGGATTCGCCGCCCAGGCCGAGGCGCCGGAATCGGACCTGAGACCCGATGAGGACGCCGCTTTTGCAGAGCTCACCAACGCATCGAAGGTGGTGTTCTCCTCGACGCTGCAGGACCCGTTGCAGTGGGCCAATACCCGGTTGGTCAGCGGGGATGCGGTCGAGTCTGTAAGAGCGATGAAAAGGGAAGGCACCAGCCCGATGCGCACGCTCGGCAGCCTCACCTTGTGTCGATCGCTCCTCGAGGTCGGTCTGGTGGACCGTTTCCGGGTGGTCGTTTTCCCGGTTATCACCGGGAGCACCGGCTACGACCGGATCTACGACGGGTATCCCGATGTCACCCTCGACATGATTACCAGTCGCACCTTCGACGGCCGACTCCAGCTGCTGGAGTATGTCCCCACAGTGCTCACGAGCGCTGGCTAACAACCATACCCGAGCGATCTGTGCCGATCTCGGGGGGTCGCTGATAACGGCGGATGTGCGCGAGATCTGTCGATCTCGGATGGAGTCAGCTAGGTGACCGGACTCTGAGGGGGACTAGCCAGCAAAGGACCAGTTGGCTTTGCCCGCTTCCGCACGTCCAGGTTCCTGCATCACATACCTGGGTCCCGGCTTCTTTCGCGTGGCGAAGATGACGCTTCCGAGAATCGCGAGGAGTAGAAGGCCGATGAGGTCCCCATTACGGGTCAGGTCTCCTCGGGGTCGCGATCGCCGTGGCGGTGCACAACCTTCCACTCGCCGTCCTCGCGTCGGTAGACCTGGGTTACGCGCAGCACGTAGCCGCTGGGCTCCCCGTCGACGCTCGTCGACGTGATCTCACGGTGGACGGTGTAGGCGAGGTCGCCGCTGACGTCCGCCGCGACCAGGTCGATAGCACTCGATTGACAGTTGAAGGAAGCAACGTCACTTCGGTGTTGTTGGGGCGGGCCACCGAGTAAGCACCGGGTATCGGTCACCCCCCTCGAGCGACCCTGGTACGTGCTTCATCGGGAGGGCCCGCTCCCGCCGAGCGCCGTGAGCTTTCTCCACTTCGTCGAGCAGATCGGTTCGCTAGGTTCGGCCAAACCATGAGCCGAGTAATGAGCGTGCTGGACGCCCAGGTGGCCGAAGATGAGTGGGAGGGGCTCACCGAGGGATACCGGTCTATTGCCAGAGGGTCGGAGGTGGTGTCGCCGGTGGTCGAGACCTTCCTGCTGCAGAGCACCGACGATCGGACACTTTGGAGGATCGCCACGATCTGGGAGAGCCGGGAGGCCCTCGATGAGTACCTGCGGTCGGTGGAAACCCCAGCAGGCCGTCTGATCTTTCAAGGTGCCGGCGCCGAGCCGACTCTGTCCGTCTGGGAAGTCGCCGCCAAGGCGCCCTGACCAAAGCCCTGGCTGGGAGCAAATATCGGCATCGCGTGCCATGCCGATCCTATACATTCCGAATTTCAATTGGTTGTCCCGGGTTGGCAAGGGGATGAGGGAGAGGGTTTGTTCCTGGCCGTTCCGGTTCCTAGCAATGAGGCGAGGGGCTTCGTACTGGTTGTTCGCGCTTGGTTGCGCCGACAGCCGGCTGCGAGAGGCTGCCCGAGGACCCGGAGGTTGAGGGGGAGTGGGGTCCCCTGGCGGTTCTGCCGTTTGGCGGTGCTGATATGGCACGAAACGAAGGCGTCATCGCATCACCAACACATGCGTGTTCCTCAACTCTCGTTGCCAAGACATCCTCCTTCTGTGGCCGGATGTGCACACCACCTGGGAGGCTGAGCCGCGAGCAATTGTGTTCGAGCGGATCGAGGGGAGCCGGACGAGGTCCCATCGCCGATCGGCTCGGCCACGGACGCACCCGCACTGTGCTTTACGGCTACGGCCACCTATACGAGGGCCCGATCAAGCCGCCATGGCCTCGAAACCCTTGCCCCGCAACGGTTCTTTGTAGTGGGCGTTGACGGGCTCGAACCGCCGACCTCTTCCTTGTAAGGGAAGCGCTCTACCAGCTGAGCTAAACGCCCGAGCCTCAAGGCGTGGCACGGATGAGGTTACCCAGACCCCATCGCCGTCATGGTGGTCAGGTCATGGGGCGACCTGCACTTCGAGGTGGAGCATCCGGACACCTCGCCCTGACGGCCCGCAAGCATCGAAGGTCTCGAATAGCCGGAGATCGTTTTCCAACAGGGCCGCTATTGAAGGCAAGCTTGGCGCCCCAGCCCAGGTCGCACCAGGCTCACCGCCAACCAACACTTGGGCTTTCCACCTTCTTCGCTAGCTGCGCCGTATCCGACCAACGCCGCCCGGGCCAGAACGGATCCCGGGGCTAATCACGAGTGAACCCTTAGAAATGGTTCGCCCGGCCCGGATGCAACGTTCAACTTTGCCGCTAAGAGCGCCGATAGTGGGGGCGAGCCAGAAAAGGGGCATCGCCTCGGCTCTGGTGACTCCGTTTTCTAGCTGAACAGTGGGTTTGCGCCGAATGAGCAGGTTTATCGAAGGGGATTCCAGCGAAGAGGCGATCCGCCAATACCTGGACGGTATTGGCACCTACGCCCTGTTGTCGGCCGATGAGGAGGTGGTGCTGGCCAAGTCCATCGAACGGGTCCAGCGGGCCGAATCGGCCCTGGAAGAAGCCACCACCGACCGTCGCAACCAGTTGATGAAGATCATCGATCAGGGCGAAGCCGCCCGGCGGCGTTTCATCCAATCCAATCTGCGGTTGGTGGTCAGCATCGCCAAGCGCTACCCGAACTCGGGACTTCCGTTTCTCGATCTGATCCAAGAGGGCAACCTCGGACTGATCCGCGCGGTTGAGAAGTTCGAATACCGCAAGGGCTTCAAGTTCTCCACCTACGCCACGTGGTGGATACGCCAGGCAATCACCCGGGCCATCGCCGACAAGAGCCGCACCATCCGGGTCCCGGTCCACATGATGGACACCATCACCCAGATGCAAACGGCCGAGAACACGCTCATCAAACGCTTGGGTCGCGTTCCGAACGATGCTGAGATCGCCGAGGAGGCAGGCCTCACCGTCGCCAAGGTTCGGGAGGCAAAGCGGGTGGCACCAGAGCCGATCTCCCTATTCGAACCGATGGGTGAGGACAACGCGACCATCGGTGACTTCATCGAAGACAAAGAAGCCACCGCACCCTTCGAACTGGTCGTCGCCCGGATGAACCAGGAGGACCTGCGCATTGTCCTCTCCCGACTCAACGAGCGGGAACGGGCGGTGATCGAGATGCGGTACGGTCTCGGAACAGAGGAGCCCAAGACCCTCGACGAGGTTGGCCGCCACTTCAACGTCACCCGCGAGCGGATCCGCCAGATCGAGTCGAAGGCCCTCGCCAAGATGCGCCATCCCACCAACCCGGCCAAGCTCCGCCGCCTAGCGGTCAGCTAAACGACGCATCGGCGACAGGCCGGTTAGGCCGACCTGACCAGTTCGAGCAATTCGGAACGGTTGGCTTCTACCGGGAGGTGGGCTTCCCCCTGCCGAGGTCGGCCCCTCCCCCGCTTTCGATGGAAGGCCTGCCCGTCCCAGAAGATCACGCCACCCCAGACCCCCCAATCCAAACCCTCGCGTAGGGCGAGTTTCAGGCAGGGAATCCGGACTTCGCAACGTTCGCATATGGCCTGTGCAGCAGCCAGCTCCTCGGGCCTCTCCGAAAAGAACAACTCGTGTTGTCCGCTGGCCACACATCTTCCGTTCTTCAAAACCTGGTTCATCTCGTCCTCTTCCAAGTTGGGGCGGCCCAACAAAAAGCCGCCGATTTTGCACTTCGGCGGCCTTGATGAGGACTTGTTCCGTTGAGGAATGTCACTCGATAGAAAGCCGCCTTTGAGGGGTAACCACCCCGCCGGTGGGGGAACTGGTGTTCCACGCCCGCGAGGAGACAACTCCGAACTGGAGCTGGTCAAAGAGAATCAGCATGTTTCTCACAATGTCTCTCACCTGGGCGGCCTCTTTTCCACTGACCGTTGCACAGTACGGCGTCGGATCGGCGAGTGTCAAGGTTATTTGCCGCCTCTAGCCGATCGACTCGAACAGGACACCGAGGCCACCCATCACGTCCGGGCCGAGATCGACCCGCAGTACCCGCCGGTTTCGTTCGCGCAAAGCCTGATAATCACCCAACGCCTGGGCGGCAATCACCTTGCCGAAAGTCGTCGAAGTTTCGGGGATGGCCATGTCTTCGGTGGGCGAGTCGACCAGTTGAAGGAAGACCCCGTTGTTGGAACCGCCCTTGTGTAGTTGTCCGGTCGAATGGAGGAAACGGGGCCCATAGCCGACAGTCGTAGCGTTCCCGGACCTGTTCCCGATCTTGTGTCGCAACTCGGCAATGGAGGCATCGACTACCGGTCGATAGGGAAGAAAGGCCTGAACGGCGAAATAGTCGGTTGGGCCGAGAGTCATCATGAGTTCGTCAAGCCGGTCGGAGAGGACGGGGGCCGACACGTCGACCAGATCGACCCGGGCGGGCTCCACTTCGAGAGCCTGGCGAGCCCGCTGTTTGGCCAGCTCGACGTCCGGCTGGTCGAAAGGATGGACGCCCAACATCCGTCCGGCTATCGAGGTGGCGATCATCGCGGCCATCATCTCGGTGCCCAGCCGATATGTGTCATCCAGCCGGTACTCGCGGAAGATCCGGTCGTCGCCATACCGTTCGAGGGCCGGCTCACCCGCCACCGGGACGATCCCCTTGCCGTCTTTGCCGAGGCTTTCCGCCACGAGTTGTTCGAGCCATGCCGGGAATGCCGCGAGGTCAGGGGAGGTGACGAACGTCAGCTTGTCACGTCCTGCTCCGGCTGCCTCGCCCCACTCGATGCCGGTCTGAACCGCCTGCCCCCAATCGACCTCTCGGGAGGCCGTCACCAGTCGCTCTAGGTCGACCCCGATCATGGCGGCGGGTAACAGTCCAAACGGGGTGAACGCCGAGAAGCGTCCACCGACATCTGGAGGCGCCAAAACCAAGGAGCGAAACCCACGCTCGACGGCCAGGTCCGCCAGCGACGAACCCGGATCGGTCACGGCAACGAACCGCGACCCATCGCCGTTGGTCAGCCGCCAGAAATATCGAAAACCGGAGATCGTTTCGAGGGTGCCCCCCGACTTGGAGGACACGATGAAGATCGTCCGGTGCGGATCAATGGATGACGCCACCCGAGCGACCTGGTCCGGGTGGGTCGAATCAAGCACCACCAGCGACGGATGGCCAGGCGCCGATCCGATCACAGCACCGAACACCTCCGGAGCGAGCGACGAGCCGCCCATGCCGAGCAACACGACGGACTCCGTACCTGCGGCCAGCGCCGTCTCGGCGATCTCGCCTAACTCGCCTAGTCGTGTTCGTATGGTCTGAGGTAAATCGATCCAGCCCAGCCGGTCGGCCAGTTCCGGCGTGTCAGGCTCGCCCCAGAGCGTGGGATCCTTAGCCTGCAGACGGGTGACCAAGGTCTCGGTGGAGGTCTCCACCCCACCGAGAGTAGGCCCTAACCAGGCGGACCGTTAGCCCTCGACGGTGAACTCCTTGACCATTCCGAGGGTGTAGTGCGGGGCCCCACCTTCCAACTCCGGCGGACCTTCGGCGTTCGGATTGTCCATGGCCTCGGCCACCAATTCCGGGTCGGCTCCTTGCGGGATGAAGCAAAGAAGGACGTAACGGCCCGCCGCGGTCAGCGGCACCGAAGTCGCCCCCTCGGCCTCGGGGTTGATACCGCCTTCCCCGGGCAGGGCCAGCAAAAAACCGACCGTCTCCGCGACTCCCTCGTCCTCCTCTTCGGGCAACTCCAGCAACTCCTCGACGGTTCGGGTCTCCCCATCGGCGATGCGCAACACGACCATCTCGTGGACTTCTCTCGATGAGCCGTTCGTCAGGGTGACCTCGGCCCCGGTGGCAACCAGGCTCGGCATCCCGGCGAAGGCGTAGTCTTCGGCGGTGACCTCAATGGTCCCCGACACCGGGGCGCCACCACCGGCGTCACAGGCGGCGACCAATAGAGCAGCGACGGCGATGCGTCTGATCAGTTTCATTCTGCGGACTCCCTCCTGGCGCGTTGTCCCGCGCCCATTTGCTGACCGTAATCCTGGCTCGCTGCCGCTACGAGACCGTTACGGGAACTCCCGATAAGGTCGGGTGATGCGACGACTCGGCTTTTTTCTATTGGCCGTGATTGGCTCGCTCCTAGCCGTGGCCAAACTCACACTAAAGGATCGGTCGACCGAGAATGCCGATGAGATCGATCTGTTGGCGGTGGCTGCCATCCGTCGGGTGGGCATGAAGGCGAATCCCTTTATCGGGGGCCGGGTATTGGCGGTCGCTGGCGGCGCCGACCTAGACCTGCGAAAGGTTGTACCCGCCCCGACCGGGGTCGAACTGGACCTGATTCTCATCGCCGGTTCGCTCATAATCCGGGTCCCCTCCGACTGGAGAATCGACAACGATGTCTCCCCCGTTCTTGGCCGCATCGTCTCCCCCCCCGGCTCTCAAGAGCCCGACGCCCCGGTGCTGAGAGTCACCGGATCGGCCTTTCTCTCCCGACTCAGAGTGGCTGCCGAGCCTTAGACCAGGCGGCGGTCGCTCGCCCATCTGGCCAGCTCGTGACGGTTGGAGAGCTGCAGCTTTCGCAACACTGCCGACACGTGCGCTTCGACGGTCTTGACGGACAAGCTGAGCTTGGCTGCAACCTGCTTGTAGGCAAATCCACGGGCGATGAGACGGAGCACCTCCCGTTCGCGTGGGGTGAGTTGGTCGAGTTCCTCGTCGATCGGGACGGGAAGTCCGCCCGCAAACGCATCAAGGACGAACCCGGCCAGGCGCGGCGAGAACACCGCATCGCCGGCCTTGACCCGATCGATGGCCTCGGAAAGCTCATCTGCGCCAATGGTTTTGGTCACATAGCCCCGCGCCCCTGCCCGGATCAGGGCGATTACATCCTCGGCTGCGTCGGAAACCGACAAAGCGAGGAACTTGATCTCCGGGTTGGTCTCGAGGATGGCCCCGACCACCGCCAACCCGCCTCCCCCGGGCATGTGCACATCGATCAGAACCACATCCGGGCGGGTGCTTCGGATTCCGGCGATGGCGTCATCGACGTCGGAAGCACTTCCGATGATCTCGACCGAACTTTCCAGTTCGGCCTTGACTCCAGCCAGGAACAGCCGGTGGTCGTCGACCAGGAAGAGACGGGTCACGATGCGGCCGCCGTCATGCCCGGCATCACAAGGTGAACCTCGGTTCCCTCCCCAGGTCGGCTTTCGATCGTGGCGGTTCCGCCGTGTCGGGCAATTCGTCCAAACACAGAATCGGACAATCCTCGCCGATCGGCCGGGACGGTGGCCTGATCGAAGCCCTTCCCCTGGTCAGTCACCCACACCTCGGCGGTTCCGTCCTCCACCTCCAGGTACACCGAGATCCGATCGGCGCCGCTGTGCTGGGCGGCGTTGATCATCGCCTCGGTGGAGGCGGCCACCAGCGCCCGGCCGCGGTCGTCGAGGGTGGCGTCGCCTACCTTGACCAGCTCGATCGGCATATGGCGATCGTCCTCCACTCTTACCACCGCGGCCTCGAGAGCGGTGGAGAGAAGGTCCAGTCCCGACAAAGGAGCCCGGCCATACAGCCAGGTCCTCAGCTCCCGTTCCTGGGATCGAGCCAGGGACGCCATCTTCCGGGAGTCATCGCTTCGCTGGATGAGCGCCAGTGTCTGCAACACCGAATCGTGCAGATGAGCAGCCACCTCGGCCCGCTCCTCTTGACGCACCCGCTCCCGGCGCTCGCGCCCCAGATCCTCGGCCATTCGCAACATCCACGGACCGAACGCCAGCACTAATCCGGTGATGGTGAGCGCCACCGCCAGCAAGGTGAAACCAATCGCCGAGGCCGCTTCCAACGAGGCGAACAGCAAACCGAGCCCACCTAGCACCAACACCGACCCCCCGACCATACGGGGAACGGAAAGCCCACCGTCACTGCCTGGGATGACGATCCGGGCCAGCGCCGGCGAGTCGGTGCGGTCCAATAAGGCGGCCAATCCAAAAGCAATAGTGGCGGTCACGGCGGTGAAGACACCATCGAGGACTGCTCCGAGCCCGGTCAGTATCCCAAGCCCGCCGATGAAGGCCAGCGCCAACCCTAAGCGTTGCCGAAAATCGATCGACCTCGGCGGGCGATCGTCCTCGAGGTCAGCCGTCAACCACCACAACCCAAGGTATACGACGATGCCCAAGCCCCACATGGTGGCGAGAGTGACAAAAGCCGCCCGCACGTAACCATCGTCAATGCCAAGCCGGTCGGCGATGCCACCCGCCACCCCGGCCACCGCCCGGGCACGGCGCCGTCGGAAAAGGCCCAGCCGCTGGGCCCAGCCCCTATTGAGCCTTCCGTTTGAAGTCATCTACGGATCAATGTTGGCAGCACCTCCCCAGCATGATCAATACGGGGCAACCCCCGTCGAACCCTTGCGTCTCAGGGTTGGCAGAGGGTGGTCCCCAATAGACGGTGGGGGTGGAAGTTCGCACCATCTCCAACATGGAAAACACACCCCCAGATCTCGCTACGGGCGGCTCGTCGCAAACCACGGCGCCACCCGCACCGTTCTACCGTCCCCGTGAAGGCCGTGTGGTCGCCGGCGTGGCGGCCGCCATCGCCGACCGGTTCGGGATTCCTCGTTGGGTAGCGCGCCTGACATTCGCCATCTTGATACTCGGGGACGGAGCCGGGCTCCTTCTCTACCTGGCCGGGTGGCTGCTGATACCGACCGAAGGTGAAACCGAGTCAATCGGAAAGAAGTGGGCCAACCAGGCCCACAGCACCCGGCCCTGGGTCGGCATCGCCCTCATCGTGGTGGCGTCCGCCATCCTGTTCAGCACCATCCCCTTCTTCGACGGGGGCCTGGTAATCCCCGTCGCCTTGCTCGTCGTGGGGATCCTCCTCTACCGGGGTGATCTCCACTTCACACCCGATCCCGCCAGAAAGGCTGAGCGAACCATGACCACAACCTCCGGCGCCGACACCGCCAGTCTCGGGAGGGCCGAGGTTGGCACCTCTGCCTCCACCCAGCTGTCAACCCCCCGCCCAGCCAAGCCCCGTCCCCCGGCATCACCGCTCGGACGACTGACGATCGGGGTGGCGATCATCGGACTCGGGCTGCTGGCGGTCATCGACCGTCTGTCACCAATGATCGACGCTCATCCCCGCCACTATTTCGCGCTGGCGATCGCCATCCTGGGCCTCGGAGTCCTCGTAGGAACCCTCTTCGGCCGGGCCCGCTGGCTCATCCCCTTCGGGTTGCTGATCATCCCAGCCGTGACCGGAGCGGCCATCGTCGAGTCGGCCGAGGGCAGCTGGAGAACTCCGGAGCTGATCCGTCCATCCAGCTTCGCTGGGGTGGACGGGTTCTACGAGCGGTCCGCCGGGGAGCTGGTGATCGATCTTCGGGACCTTCCCTGGAATGGTGAAACCATCGAACTCGCCGCCGAGGTCGGCGCCGGAACGCTGCATCTGATCGTGCCGGCTGGCGTCGGGATCGATGGCCAGGGCGAGGTTGGGGTCGGAGAGTTGCGGACCGATGGCCAAAATCAGGGCGGCTTTGGCCTCTCGGTTCCGTTCAACGTGGAAGGCGAGCGGGGAACCATATTCGCCACGCTGGACGTTGGCGTCGGTCGGCTTGAGGTCGATGCGCGCCAGCGTTTCGACGACTCCCCCGAGGGCCGCCTCCGTTCTTACTTTCTCTCTTTGAAGAGCAATCCTGTCGAAGGAGCCAACAAGTGAAAAGGCACACACTGGATCCGTGGTCGCTCGTGGGCGGCATGTTCTTGACCGGATTGGGCCTCGCATTCCTCCTCCCCTTTCAGCCGTTCGGGCTGGCGCAGGATGTGAGGACGATCTTCGGTCTGGTAGTGCCGGCCCTGGTGATCGTCGCCGGCTTCGCCCTGGTCGCACCAAGTCTGCGGCGCAGGCCGGAGCCCGAGACACCGCCGGTTACGCCCGAGGAGTTGGCTGCGACCGAGGAACTCCCCCCCTCACCCCTCGACACCCTCTAGGCGTCTTCTACAACTCGCTGGCCCGGCTGATCAGATCCTGTTTCAGCCGGGCCAGCGCCGCGGACAGCGACACGTGATAGACGTGGGGATTGACCAGGCGGCGCACGCCCGGGTCGAGCCGCTCCAGGTCGGCAAGACGGCGTTGCTGTGCGGCGACCACTTGGTCGTGAGGTGAAGGCCGGTCACCGAACGCCACGGGCTGGGTGCGCTCCTCCAGGGAGCTCACCGAGCCGGTCCCGAGCCGGCGCATGACCCCGGTCTGGTTCGGATGGTGTAGCTCCAAGGGTGGGGCGGGGTGCTCGTCGGACAGCGCCAGCAGGTCGGCCGTCGCCACCCGCCTCTGGTCATAAACCCGCCAGGCCCGTTTGGCGCCCGGGTTCATCACCTTGGCCGGTGTATCCGACACTTTGATCGCCGGCTTCCACTCGCCGTTCTCTTCGATGGCGGCGAGCTTGTATACGCCGTCGAGATAAGGATCCCCCTGCGAGGTGGCAAGACGCGATCCGACGCCGAAAATGAGCCGCTTGACGATCGCCTCGCCGTCTTCGCCGTAGCGGAGCGCCTCACCCAGGATCTGCTCGATGATCTGCCAGATGGTGATCTCGTCAAGCTCGGAGGAAAGCACGATGCTGGTGTCGTTGAACCCGGCACGGTCGAGCATCTGCGCCGACCGGACCGCAAGGTAGGCGAGGTCGCCGGAGTCGAGCCGCACCCCCAGCGGCCGATGGCCGGATCGGCGAAGCTCCTCGAACACCCGGATCGCGTTGGGCATCCCCGACTCGAGGGTGTCGATGGTGTCCACCAGGAGCAGGCAATCGTCGGGGTAAACGTCGGCGTAGGCCCGGAACGCCCCCATTTCACCCATCCCTAATGCCATGAAGGCTTGCACCATCGAGTGGGCATGGGTGCCGCGGGGGACGAAGCCCAACTCGTACGAGCGTCCCACCAGCGACGAACCGGCCGCTCCGCCGATGAGGGCGGCCCGGACCACAGAGTGAGCGCCGAACCCCTGGGCTCTGCGGGTTCCGAACTCGAGCACTGTCCCCCCTCGCGCCGCCTCCCACACTCGCGAGGCTTTGGTGGCGATCAGGGTTTCGAAGTTGAGGTGGTTGAGCAATGAAGTTTCCACGAGTTGGGCCAGAATCAGCGGTCCCTCGACGACGGTGAGCGGCACCCCGGGGTGGACCACCCGCCCTTCGGGTACGGCCGATATCGACAGAGAGGCGAATTGCCCGTTCTCCGCCAACCACTGCAGGAAGTCCGAGCCGAACAAGCGCCCTCCGTTGGCCGAGGGATGGGCGGCGAGGCGGTCCAGTTCGAAGCGATCGAATCGGGCTCCGGTCAACCAGTCGACGAAGGTTTGCATCCCGGCCGTGATGGCGTAACCGGCCTGATGCCCTCCATAATCGGGGTAGCTGCGGAAGAAATGCTCGAAGCGAGCCCGATGGTCGGCCAGACCATGACGAAAATAGAGCTGGGCCATGGTGAGCTGGTATTGGTCGGTGAGAAGGACGTCGCCTGCCAGATTCTGCACGTCGCTATCTAACCTCGTTGTGAGCCCATGTTCTCATTGAACCCCGCTACCGCCCTCATCGTCGTCGACTGCCAAAACGACTTCGTCGATCCCGCCGGAAGCCTTTATGTGAAGGGTGGCGAAGCCGTGGTGGAGCGGATCAACGGGGCCATAGCGGAGGCTGCTGAGGCCCGAGCCTTCGTGGTTTACACCCGCGACTGGCATCCCGAGTCCACCCCGCATTTTCAGAAGGACGGCGGGATCTGGCCAGTGCATTGCGTGGCCGGAACCTGGGGCGCCGAGTTCTTCCCATTGCTCCAGGTGGTCGGGCCAGAGGTGCGCAAGGGCGCCAACGGCGAGGACGGATATTCGGGTTTCACCATGCGTGATCCGGTCACAGGCGAGGTAACGCCTACCGCCCTCCACGGGATGTTGCAGGAGGTGGCGGCGAGCAGGGTGGTGGTGGCAGGTCTGGCCCTCGACTACTGCGTGAACGCCACCGGCCTCGACGCCCTCGAGTTGGGTTATGAAACCTCCTGCCCGTTGGAGTTGACCGCCGCCGTCAATCTCAGCCCCGAGGACGGGGCGACGGCCGCCGAACGTCTCCGGGCGGCGGGGGCTCACGTGTCCTGAACGGGAACGCAAACGCCCGTTAACTTGTTGGCAGAGGTGAGAGAAAGGACGACTGTGGAGAATCTCACCGAACAAGAGTGGCGTCGGCGCCTCACCCCCGAGCAGTATCACGTTCTCCGCGAGGCGGGGACCGAACGGGCCTTTTCCGGCAAATACTGGAAGGCGAAGGACCCGGGCGTCTATCGATGCGCCGGCTGCGGCGCTGAGCTCTTCGACTCCGACACGAAATACGACTCGGGCACCGGGTGGCCGAGCTTTACCAGGCCGGTCTCCGCAGTGGCGGTCGACACCGAAACCGACCGCAAGTTTGGGATGGAACGGACCGAAGTCAGATGTGCCTCGTGTGACGGGCACCTGGGACACGTCTTTCCCGACGGTCCCGGGCCGGAAGGCTTGCGCTACTGCATGAACTCGGCGGCCCTCGAACTCAAGGCCCCGGAGGCATAAGCCGCACTACCGCCCCCCCCTCCCCCCCGAACCCCGGGTTCCAGCCAACGATATCGTTGGCTGTGGCCCCAGGTTGATCATCGCAGACGCCGCCCCGCGGTGAGCCGTGTTCCCGTCACCCGCCCACGAGCAGGCAGGCGGCGGCCTGCCCGCCACCGACCTCGATGAGGGCGGGATCAACATGCAGACAGCGATCGAACGCTTGTGGGCAGCGGGGATGGAAGCGGCAACCGGACGGCACCCGACCCGGATCGGGAGTTTCGCCGCCAAGGATCACCGGCGTGCGCCGGCGGGAGGGATGGGGCACCGGCACGACCGACAGTAACGCCTGGGTGTAGGGGTGACGGGGGGCGCTGAGCACAGCACGACTCGGACCAGTCTCGACAATTCGACCGAGATACATCACTGCCAGCCGATCCGAATATGCCGCCACCGTCGACATGTCATGGGTGATCATTACCACCGCGATCCCCTGATCCCTCGCGAGAGATGCCAGCAGGTTGAGGATGTCTGCGCGGATCGACACGTCCAGCATCGAAACCGGCTCATCGGCCACCAGGACTTCGGGTTCGAGAACCAGTGCCGAGGCGATCACCACCCGCTGGCGCTGACCCCCGGAGAGTTCGACCGGGCGCAGGTTGATGTAGCGCTCGGCCGGTCGTAGACCCGCCCGTTCGAGGGCTTGAGCAACTCTGGTCTTCATCTCCCCGTTGGACGTCCCCTGGACGTGGACGAGCAGCGGTTCGGCGACGATCTCTTCTACCGTCATTCGCGGGTTGAGCGACTCGTAGGGGTCCTGGAAGACCATCTGGATACGTCGCCGGTGACGACGTCGCTGCCGCTCGGATAGGTCGGCGAGGTCGTTTCCGTGCACCACCACCCGGCCGGCGCTGGGGATCAACAGACCCATGATCAAGTTGGCCGTGGTCGTCTTCCCACAACCCGACTCACCGACGATTGCCAGAACCTCACCAGCTTTTAGTTCGAGAGAAACACCATCAACCGCACGCACCGTGGTGCGTGGAACCCCCTGAACGACGTCCCACAACCGGCGGGGACGGGGAAACGCCACCGCCACCTCTTCGAGTTGCAGGACCGTTTCAGACACCGGCCGGCTCCTTGGTTTCGACGAGAAAACAGGCCGATTCGCGCCGGGGGCCCAGCACATAACTGGGGGGCTGCTCGAGGTGACAACGTTCAAAAGCATCCGGACACCGAGGGGCGAAGCGGCATCCGGGGGGGATCAGATCGAGTCTGGGCGGAGTGCCCGGGATGGAAACCAGGGGACGGTCAGGCTGATCGAGATCGGGAAAGGCCTCCAGCAGCAGCCTGGTATATGGATGCTGAGGATTGGAGTACACCTCCTCGACCGTGCCCTGCTCGGCGACGATGCCCCCATACATGACCACCACCCGGTCGCACGTTTCGGCCACGAGTCCCAGGTCGTGGGTGATTAGCACCAGCCCCATTTGAAGCTCGCGCCGTAGCGAGTCGAGGAGCCGCATCACCTGAGCCTGGATCATCACGTCGAGAGCGGTGGTGGGTTCGTCGGCGACGATCACCTCCGGATCGCAGGCCAGGGCAAGGGCGATCATCGCCCGCTGGCGCATGCCACCGGAGAACTGGTGAGGGTATTCACCGGCCCTGGCCCGTCCGATCCCGACCACATCGAGCAGCTCACGCGCTCGCTCCGCCGCCCAGGCTTTGGTCGCCTCCGGATGGTGCACCTCGATGGCCTCCACGATCTGGTCGGTGACGGTACGCACCGGGTTGAGGGCGTTCATCGCCCCTTGAAACACCATCGCCATCCGGTCCCAGCGCATCTCCCGCAATTGGTCGGGGTCGAGGGCGAAGAGATTCACCTCACCAATATGGACCGAACCTCCGATGATTTCGCCCCCTGGCGGGAGCAGTCGCAAAGCGGCCAACATGGTCGTCGTCTTGCCGCAACCCGACTCCCCAACCAGACCTACGGCCTCTCCTCTGCCGACGTCGAGACTCACCCCGTCAACGGCCCGCACCCGGGCCGCCCCGACGGCGAAGTCCACGACCAGGTCCTTGATCGACATCGCCTGCCCATCCGGACTGCCAACGGTTTCCTCGACCGGGGGTGGCGGCTCCGGTTCGAGGAAGTGGCGACCTTGCCGGGGGTTGAGCAGATCTTCCAGAGCGTTGCCGAGCAACGTGACCGCCAACACCACCCAGACGATGGCGAGCCCCGGCGCGACCAAAGCCCACCACGCCCCCGCCGAGACGGCGCCGCGGGTGAAGGCGAAATTGAGCATCTGCCCCCACGAGATGACGGTGGGATCACCCAAGCCGATGAAGGCCAGGGTCGACTCTGACAGGATGGCGAGCGAGATCTTCAACACCGCGTTGGCAAGCATGAGCGGCACCACCTGGGGGAAGACGTGCCGACGGAGGATGAAGAGGTCCGAGGCACCGACTGCTTTGGCCCGGTCGACGAACTTGCGAGCGCGGACCGAAAGAGTCTGAGCGCGGACCAACCGGGCGCTGGTCGTCCAGCCAAGCAGGCCGATCACCAGGATGATGTTGCGCAGGCTTTGGCCGACAATGGCGACGATGACGATCTGGAGGGCGAGCTCGGGAATTACCAGGAAGAAGTCGGTGAAGCGCATGAGTGCGCCACCGATCCGTCCACCTTTGAACCCGGCTATCAGGCCGATGGCGCCGCCGACGAGAAGCGAGATGAAAGCCCCGGCAAATCCCACCAACAACGACACCCGGGCGCCGTAGATCAGCGACGACAGTACGTCCTTGCCGGCGTCGTCGGTGCCGAGAGGATGTACCGATGAGGGTCTCTGATAGATGTCATCTATCGAAACCCTGACACTGGCATGAGGGTCGTAGGGGGAAAGCAGCCCGGCAAATATGGCAACCACCACCGCCACCGCCATCATCACCACCCCGACCCGCCCCAGTCGATGACCGAGGAGCCGGTGCCAAAGGCTCATACCTCGATCACCCGCGGATCAAGGCGCAAATAGATCAGTTCGGCGATCAGGTTGGCGGCGATCACGCTGACGGCCAGCAATAGGAACGCTCCTTGCAGGACCGGATAGTCGCGTTGAGAGACGGCGTCGACGGTCAGCTTGCCGAGCCCCGGCCAGGAGAACACGGTCTCCACCTGAATCGCCCCCGACACGGTGAAACCGAGGTTGAGAGCGATCAGGGTGACGATCGGCAACATGGCGTTACGGAAGGCGTGCCGGCGGATGATCATCCCGGTCGGCAGGCCTTTGGCCTTGGCGGTCTGGATGTAGTCCTCCCCAAACACCTCGACCACCGAGCTGCGCATCACCAACATGTATTCGCCCAGCAAGACCAAAGCGAAGGTGAGTGTGGGGAGTAACAGATGACCGAGCACATCGGTGGCGGCGTCGAGAAAGCCGCTGTAGTCGGCGCCGATAGTGACGCGTCCGGCCGAGGGAAGACCGAGGTACCGACTCCCAAAGAAGAGCAGCACGATCCCGAGAAAGAATGTGGGCAGCGCCCACATGAACAGAGAGAAGATCAAGGCGGCCAGGTCCACCCTGGTACCTCGCCGCCATGCTGCCCACAAACCGAGGGCGACTCCGGTGACGATGGCCAATATTTGAGCGGGAAGGATCAGCCAGAGCGTATTGATCAAAGCCTGTCCGATGAGTGACCCCACCGTTCGATTGTTGTGCGCATAAGAGGTCCCCAAATCGCCGTTGGCCAGAGCACCGAAATACCGAAAGAACTGGCTGTCAAAGAGGTAGCCGCCTTCGGTGTTGATGAAGACCGGCTTGTCAAGGCCAAAACGAATGCGGGCGGCTTCTACTGCCTCCGGGTTCAGCCGGGGATCGCGTAACCCGGACTTGGCCGGGTCGCCTGGGAGGACCCGGAACAACATGAAGTTGAACGTGATGACCACCAAAACGGTGATCACCGACCAGCCCAGCTTGCGCAAGACGAGGCGAACCCTCATCCGGGGTGGCACCCGCTCAAGAGCGCATCTCGGTCTGTCAGTAAGCCGGTGTCATCCGACCGGCTGAATAACCCGCAAGGATGCCGGGTCTTCGAGCGAAAGGATCGGAAACTGGTCGGGCCAGCCCGTGAACCGGTCGGTGCGATAGGCCTCGATCTTCGGGAAATACCACGGGATGATGTAGGGCACCTCCTCAAGCATCCTTCGCTGGAGCTCGACGATCAACTCGCGTCGAGCCGCCGGATCGGTCTCGGTCAGTTGGGCGATCTGGACTTCATCGTAGGAGGGATCACAGAAACCGGTCTCCGAATAGCCCGACGGGATCGAGTCGCAATTGAGGACGTCCAGAAGGTCGGGGTCGATGCCCGAGTTCCACGACCACATCATCACGTCGTAGTCGAAGGTTGGACAGCACACCGATACCAGAGTGTCGGGGTCGAGGCCTTGGATTTGTACGGCCACCCCAATCTGGCTCCACCAGCCGGAGATGATCTCCGCCACACGCGGGTATTCATCGATGTCGGTCGGGAAGTTGAGCCGGAAGGTCAGATCGCCCGTAGGTCCGCAGTCATCGGTTGGGCACTCCCGAATACCGTCGCCGTCACCGTCGACATAACCTGCTTCTTCCAGCACCGATGCCGCCAGGACGAGATCGAACTCGTAGTCCTCGCCGACCAACTCATCAGCGAAATATTGGGGAATCGCCCTCGGCACCAGGCCCAGTCCGGTATCACCCAATCCGAGCAATGCCACATCGACCAACTCCTGCTTGTTGATGCCATGGGCGAGCGCCCGGCGAACCGTCACATCGCGCAACGCCGGGTGTCCCGTGCAGAGACCGCCTTCGGCGGTGGGGCAGTTGGCAGGATCGATCAGATTGAAGAACATATCGGCGAGCCGTCCTCCGTAATACGAGCCGTCGGCGACGGTCACGTTGGCGGCGCCCCGGAGGGCAGCGATGGCCGTGGCGGGGAACTCGGTGATCATGTCGACTTCGCCATTGATCAGGGCTTGGACTCGGGCGTCCGAGTTTCCGATGGTTTGGAAGATGACCTCCGCGACGTTGGGAGCGCCTTTCCAATAGTCAGGGTTGGCGGTGAGGCGGCTGAACTCACCGGGTTTGTGCTCGGCCAGCATGAAGGGGCCCGACCCGATCATCTCGTCGTTGGCGAAGGCGACCGGGTCTTGCCCCTCCCAGATCGCCTTGGGCAGGAGGTACATCGCGGCGACGTTCGCTTCGAAGTTGGCAATCGGGTCCGCGGTCGTCAACACGACGGTCGAGGGGCCGGTTGCCTCGATCGTTGAGAAAACCCCTGCGTAGGTCGGCATGTAGGGGTAGTCGGCTGTGTCTTTGTAGAGGTTGAACGAGAAGGCGACATCGTCGGCGGTCAAAGGTGACCCGTCATGAAAGGTCACATCCGGGCGGAGGTTCATCGTCCAGGTAAGTCCGTCATCCGAGACCGACCAGTCGGTCGCCACCGATGGGACGAAGTTGCCCTCGAAATCGATGCCGATCAAGAAGTCGTAAGCCAGGTTGTACAAATTGCCGTCCTCCACCAGAAGTCCCATCCCCGGGTTGAGGTCCGCGGCCGATCCGCCCTGGCCGATCCGAACGGTTCCTCCGGTTGCCCCGCTGGGGGTGGCGGTCGTCTCGGTTCCATCACCCGGCGCCTCGGTGGTGGCGTCGCCCGCAGGCGTGGCACAAGCCGCCAGCACCAACAAGATCGATAGCGCCTTGCTCCATCTGCTCATGATCCCAGTCCTTCACTCGATCGGTCGGGCCCGACGATAACCGGCCCCTAGGCGTTGAGGTGGAGCGACCATCCCGAGTCAAGTAGCGAATGGGCCGAGGAATCCCAGGACGAGTGCCGCCAGGGCCCCGAGGTCGTAGCCGCCCTCCTGGACGATCACCGCCGGCAGTCCGAGGCCCGCCAGAATTGTCCCCGCCTCCCGGTAGCCACCGACCGTTACCCGCAACGGGCTCTCCGGATCACCGGCGTAGGCATCAACTCCGAGCGAGATGATCAGGTATTCGGCGCCTCCGGCGAATCCGGCGAGCTGCTCAACCGCCCGCAGCCACTCTCCGTCTCCCGTTTCAGTGGGCAGAGGCAAATTGAGATTGGCCCCCTCCCCGTCCCCAATCCCGGTTTCGTCGGCGAAGCCCAGCCAATGGGGGAAATAGCCGGCGGCCGGGTCGTTGTGCACCGATCCGTAGCGAACCCGGTCGGTGCCGTAGAAGATCTCCTGGGTGCCGTTGCCGTGATGGGCGTCGATGTCGATCACCGCCACCGGTTGACCGGTCAGGTCCAGCAGCCGGGCGGCGGCCAGGGCGGCATTGTTGAGATAACACGAGCCACCATAGAACGACCTGCCGGCGTGATGACCGGGGGGGCGAACAGCCGCATAAACCGTCGGTTCGCCATGGGCGACCCGTGACGCGGCGGTGAGAGCAGCCGCCGCCGCCGCCCGTGCCGCCGCCCACGTCCCCGGTCCGATCAGGGTCATCGTGTCCATTGCGTACATCCCGGTGAGGGCGCCGATCGAAGCCGGGATCCGGGGCGCACGGCCCGAGGTCATTGCCGCCAGCGGAAAGGCGTAAGGGACGACATGATCCTGCCCCGGCTCGGCGGGATAACCGGACTCCTGCCAGCGGTCGTAAGCGGAGCGCAGAAAGGAGAGGAAGTCGGGGTCGTGAACGGTGGCGAGGTCCTCGTCATCGATAGGGCCCGGTTCTTCCAATAGGTACCCAGCGGAGCGGAGGGCGGCCGCGACAATGTTGCCTCGAGCCGGCAACTCGGTGCCGGGGATCTTCACCCCGACCCAGATCTCCTCATCCGGGACGTGCGCCGCGTGGGCGCTGGGATAAATGACGGGAATCGGCATTCCTCAGGCGGCTGCCATCTCCCGCCGATATTTCTTCCAGTCAGAGGCCTTAGTCGACCAGACCATGTCGGTGATCAACTGCAAGACCGCCACGATCGCCAAGATGGCCAGCACCCAATTTTCGGCGTCCATCGCCCAACCGGCTCCAAGCGCCACGAAAGGCACCAGCTTCGTCACAATCGCACCTGAGGCGTGCATGAAGGCGCGCCGGCGGGGAGGGGTTCGGAGGTAGGACGCATAGTCGACCTTCACCCCGGGCTGGGGGCGTCGAGCCGAGGCGACAAACCAATTGGTGAATCGCATCCCCTGGAAGGTGCCGACCACGAGATGAGCGAGCCCGTGGGTGCCAACCATCACGATCCCGGTGCCGATCAGTAACGAAAGCGCCTGGGCCACATCTTCGAGGGAATACGCCAGGCCGATGAGAAATAGGCCGACGAGGGAGGCCAGCACTGCTAGGACCGTGCCTAAGGCAACCGGAAGCACGAGCAATGCCGTTCGCTTGAAGATCTCACGGTCGATCTTGCCGACCCGATCGGCGAATTCGGCGGCCATGCCGGAATCCCGTCTGAGGCGTCCAACGATTCTCCAGAAGCCGAGCGCCTTCAGATCGATGTCGGCCTCGATCGACAACCTGGTTTCGATCACCGCCAACGCCTGATCGATCCGATCCCGATCCACCAGCCAACCTATCACACCCACCCGGACCTCTTGAAGTCGCCTGCTCCAGCGGATACAACCACCTCATGACGTCCATAAGCACTGACCAACACAATCGCCTCTTATCAATCGTCCTTGGGGCGGTAGGGGACGGTGCCGAGGTCATTGAGGACGGATGGGCCGTGACCGTGCCTGGGTCGGGCGGCGTCCTTGGGTTGGGGAATCTCGCTCAGGAACTGACGACTCTCCCGGAGGAGGACTGGTCGGACTACATCAACGATCGAATCGAACGGCTGACCGGTCTTCGTCCGGAACTGCCCTCCGAATACCCGCCAGCCCGGCTACGAGTGCGGCTCTCCGCCGACGCCTCGGATCCGGGCTGGGCGGCGTACCGCCCGGTCTGCGAAGGACTCGACGAAACGTTGATGATGCGAAACGAGGTCGGATGTATCACCGTTTCCCCCGATCAGGTGAATGCCTGGGGGGTGTCGCTTGATCGGGCCTGGGCCGACGCTCGCCGGCATACGATCTGGGACGAACCGCGCGAACGGCGGATATTGGCCCGGGGTGATTTGCGCCTGGTGTGGGTGCGGGCCAACTTCTTCGCCTCGAGTGTTCTGGTCGATCTGGCCCATTTGCTGTCCCCTCACAATCGCTTCGGCGCCCTGGCCATGGTGCCGACCCGTGATGCCTTGCTCTACGTCGAAGTCAGTGATGATCGGGTGGTGCCGGCGACCGCGGCAATGCTCGAAATCGGAAGCCAATGGTATGTCGACGGGCCCGGCTCGATCAGCCCGGAGGTCTTCTGGTACCGGGCGGACCAGACCATCAGCAGGGTGGTGAAGGTCAGCGACCATCGATACGAGCCTTGCTGGGGTAAGGACATGTCGGCGGTGCTGGCCGAACTGGAAGCAACAACAAAGGTGCGCCGGCCGCCTGGTAAACGCCGTTCTCCCTCTTAGCATGCCCGATCGATGCCAACCGGTCCGTGGCTGCTCAATCCGGAGGTTGTACAACTAAACCATGGATCTTTTGGCGCCACCCCCAAGCCCGTGCTCGATGAGCAGGACCGCTGGCGATGGGAGTTCGAGGCAAACCCAACCGGCTTCGTGATCAACATTCTCGAGCATGCCCTCGACGCGGCTCGAGGACGGGCGGCGGCAGTCATTGGGGCCGACCCCCAAGATCTCGTTTTTGTGGCTAACGCCACCACCGGCGTGAATACGGTCGTCCGATCGCTCGGCTTTCAGCCGGGAGACGAATTGTTGACCACCAATCACGTTTACAACGCCTGTCGCAATGTGCTCGACTTCACGGCAACCCGCGCGGGCGCAAAAGTCGTGGCGGTCGAGGTGCCCTTCCCTCTTAGCTCGTCGGAGGAGGCGGTCGAGAACATCCTCTCCGGGGTTACCTCCCGCACCCGCTTTGCGTTAATCGATCACGTGACCTCGCCTACCGGCTTGGTCCTGCCGTTGGCCGAAATCGTGGGGCCGCTGGAGAGGCTCGGTGTGGCGGTCATGATTGACGGAGCACATGGCCCCGGAATGGTGCCCCTCGACCTCACATCACTAGGTGCCTAGTATTACACCGGCAACTTCCACAAGTGGTTGTGCGCTCCGAAAGGGTCCGGCTTCCTCTGGGCCAGGCCGGGGCTGGCCGATGATCTGGTCCCGCCGGTCATCAGCCACGGGTGGAACAGCACCCGTACCGACCGGCCGCGATTCCACCAACTTTTCGACTACATGGGCGCAGACGACCCAACCCCGCATCTGGCGGTACCGGCCGCCATCGACTTCCTGACCGAAAGCGGATC
>JBQTHI010000016.1:0-4216 GCA_052390035.1 Actinomycetota bacterium
ATGTGAGACGACTCACAAGCCTGCTCTCGACAGGTGGAAACCTTTCGGCATCCTCGCCACAGACGATCGACCGAGGAGGGTGATGACCGAGACAGGACAGCCTTCCCGCCGCTGGGAGTCGGCATAGCGCCGTGCCCTCGACGACAACCGAGCCGTAAGGCTCCCCCGTAGTTCCCTTGGCGATCTTCGGACACGGATGCATCGCCCCCGGCGTGTTCACCGGGATCCAGGTCGCGTTCCAACTGTGGTAGTTCGAATGGTCCTTCCTCAGGTTTCGACGAGCAGGGTGTGATTGTCGAGCCAGGCCGCCGCCGCACCCTCGGCGGGGGAGGTGATCCTTCCGGTCGCAACGTCTACGACGAGGACGTTGCGACTATCCCCGGAGCACACGATGCGGCTCCCATCCGGAGACCATGCTCCTGCTGGGATCGATCGACAGTTCCCAGAATGCAGTTGGCGCATCGCTCGGGGTTCCGAGCCATCGGTTGCGGCGAGGAACCGTACCGCTCCAGGGCCGTCGATCTTGTGTCCCATCATGGTCACCAGCGAACCGTCGGGAGACAAAGAACCAAACCCGGCGGCGCCCATACCCTGCTCACGGCCGACGAGCACCGTGCTGCTCCCTCCGATGATCGGGACGATCCAGAGCTGATGATCGTCACCGGTGCTGGGGAAGGTGTACAGAAGAGACAAGCCGTCGGGTGTGAACTGGGGCGCGGCGGCGCCGGAGGGCGCGTCGGTGACCTGCGTCGATGCGCCCGTGGCCACATCGATCACGAAGAGGCCGCTTTCCCCCTGGTAGGCGATTTTGGCCCCGTCCGGTGACCAGGCAGGATAAATGGCATCGGTCGGATGGTCCGACAGCTGGCGGACACCCGTGCCGTTGATGCCGGCGATGAAGATCTGAAGGCTCCCATCGTCGGCAGTTCCGACATAGGCGAGCCTGGAGCTGTCAGGCGAGGTCACGTATTGACCCGGGGACGGCGTGTTAGAGGGTCGCTCTGGGCCGAGGGAGGCCAGGATGGAATCGGGGAGTGGGGTCATCTCGCCGGTGTTCAGATCGATCGTGTAGTCGACTTCCGGTGGATCCCCGCGCGAGACGGTCGTGGGCGTGGCGGACGGCGCCGGGGCGGCCACTGGATCTCCGGCTGTCACCTGGAACAGGACCACGGCGACGATGACTATGAGTACGGCCGCTGCCGCCGTACCCAGCATGAGTCGCCGCCAGCCAGGGGCCGACCGTCTGTCGACATGTCGGGATTTGAGTTCGGTCATGTCACTGCTCCTCGATTGGGACTCGGCGAGGGGTGTGGCGGGGAGATCTCCACTCAGGTCGAGCGCCGACAGGTCGGGGACCGGGTTGGCTTCGATGAGCAGCTCCATGGCCTGTTGTTCTGTTATCACCACACACCTCCTTTCTGAGCAGCGGGGGAAACGGTCCGCCTCGCTTCGAGGCGGTTGTACTCATTGGCCAGCTTCTTCTTCGCCACATAGGAGCGCTGTCGGACCGCACCGACACTGATTCCGAGGGCGAGGGCGATCTCATCGTGGGAGAGCTCTTCCCAGGCGGTCAGCCGGAGAATCTCCCGGTCGGTGGCATTCAACGCGGCCAAGGCGGCGAGGATCTGGCTGGCCTCTTGCTCGAGTATGACGACTTCCTCGGGGAGGGTGGTCGGTGTCACACCGAGTGAGGAGAGTTTCTCGGCCAACCGCTGGCTGCGGAAGGCAGTCCTCCACTGGTGGGTGAGAACCCGATGGGCGACGCCGTACAGCCAGGGGAGGGCGTGTTCGCCTGGGGGGATCTCATCTGCCTTCCTCCAGGCGGCCAGGAAGGTTTCGGCGACGGCATCCTCCACTGCGGCTGCCTGTGTCCGACGATGGCAGTAAGCGTGGACGTGACGATGGAACCGGTCGTAGAACTCTGCAAAACGAACATCTCGACCAGGCACTTCAAGCCCCAACCAACAGTGTCACTACCCGTATACGCCCAGATGGAGCGATTTGTCACAAGATAATTGCTGACAAACCTGGCGGGACGGGAGTATCTCTCGTGCAGCGGGGACTGTCACGGACGAGACCGGGTACGGCCGACCCGGAATCGTCCGCTCAAACGGAGTTCATCCGCTGGCGTGGACCGACACCAGCTGCCTCATCCGGGAGTAGGTCGTGGTGATCGCCTATCAGGTCGTCAGCGAGCGTAGACCCCAGAATCAGACGCTTTACCACGGGCTCGCTGCTCAGGCGCCGGTGAAGGCGGGGACCCCGTGCGGCAACATTGGCCAGAGAGTGAGGATGATCGCATCGAAGGCGGGGTAGTCCTGGGGTTCGGGAAGTGATCCGGAGACGAGATGACTGAGGTCGGCCCCGGTGTCGAGCGTCGCGGCGAGGGTTCGTGCTTCCTCGGTGGAAATGTCGTAGCAGTAGGCGGAAGGATCCTCTACGAAGAATGCAAGGCCTGCGGGATCCGCAGCGATCATTTCATCGATGTGAAGCTGTCTGGCCGGGGCAAGCAGGTTGCGAACGGCCCCCGGGAGCTGAGAAAAGGTGCTCAGCTGGGTCGATGGGATAGACGAATCCGTCATCCATACAAGCCGCGTAACGAGAAGCCACGAACGTTTTTGCCGAGGGCTCTTCCCACGCATCAGCCGGCAGCCACGACCACAGCCCGGCCAATCGCTCGAAGAGCTCGGGCTGACGCGTCAGGGACTGGGTTTGCTTCAGACAGCAACCTGAGCGCTCGGTCTTCCGTTGTCACCAAACACCTCCTATCTGAGCAGCGGGGGAGCTGATCCTTCGACTCTCGAGGCGGTCGTATTCAGCGGCCAGCTTCTTCTCGCCGCATGGAAGCGCTGTCGGACCGCACCGACGTTGACTCCGAGGGCGGTGGCGATTTCCGCATGCGACAGCTCTTCCCAGACTGCGAGCCGGAGTATCTCCTGGTCGTGGTGTCCCAGCGCACCGAGGGCGGTCAGAACCTGGCGTTGTTCATGTCCTGCGATCACAATCTCCTCGGGCATGATCATTGCAATTCCGGCCAACTCGGCCACCTTCTTCGTCAACCGTCGACGACGAAGGTGGCTGCGCCACTGGTGGGCGAGCACCCGATAGGCGACCCCATACAGCCAAGGCAGCGCCTGGTCACCTGGCGGGATTTCGTCTGACCTCCGCCAGGCGGTTAGGAAGGTGTCAGCAACCGCGTCTTCCACCGAATCGGCGTCTGTCCGGCGGCGACAATAGGCGAAGACATCTCGGTAGAAGCGATCATGAACTTCGCGAAAGCGAGCGTCTACGCCAGCCAAGTTCAACTCCTAAGCAACCGACTCATGGACTGTATGTGCCCGGACCGCCGGATTCGTCAGAAGATATCTGATGACGATTGCACGGAAGAGGGCATATATCTCCCAAGACCAGCGGGGGCTGTGACGGGCGAGACCGGGTACGGCCGACCCCGGAATCGTCCGCTCAGAACGTCTGACTACGGAGCATCTGCCCCTGAGCGCTGTGCGGAACAGGGAAAACCCAGGTCAGCCGGCGAGCGTAAACCCCAGAAGCAGAGGCTGTAAACTCGAACGCGCATCAAGCCGAGTCGACTGGGGCGGAGGGATCGTCGAGTGCAGCTCGAATGTCGGCCTGGAGTCGGGGGAGATCACGCTCGATGGTGTTCCAGATGACGTGGAGGTCGATCCGCCAGTACTCATGTACGAGCACGTTGCGCTGACCTTTGGGGAGGTGGGGCGGCAGGGATGGGAGGTACCGGTAGGTCTCGTCGGAGAGGGTGCCAAGTGCTTCTCCGATCACGGTCAGACAGCGAAGAACGGCATCTCGGGTCATGTCATCGTCGAGGGATGATCGCCCTGTCTTGCAGTAGCGGTGGGTTCGATCAATCGCGTCGAGCACGTGGAGCAGCCGGCTGCGGTCGGCTGTGTTCATAGAGCCAACGTTTCTGAGAGAACCTCCTCTCGAACGTTGCCTTCGAGCCCTGAGGTGGTCATCACATCGATCGGCACCCCGAGCAGATCTTCGAGTTCGGCGCGCATCGCCGCCAGATCAAAGAGCGTGCATCCCTGTCCCAGGTCGATGAGGAGGTCGATGTCGCTGTCTTCTCTGGCCTCTCCTCTCGCCACTGAGCCAAAGAGACGCGGGTTGGAGCCACCGCGGTTGGAGACGACGAGCCGAATCGCAGCCCGGTGGCGTAGTACCCGGTTGAGCGCCGTCG
>JBQTHI010000017.1:0-13404 GCA_052390035.1 Actinomycetota bacterium
GTGATGGGTGGCCAGTCCACCTACATTCCGCTGAAAGTGAACACCGCCGGTGTCATTCCGGTGATCTTCGCTTCTTCGGTCCTGCTGTTCCCGTCGTTGTTGGTGACTGCCATCCCCCTTGACAATCGGTTTACCCAGGGGGTTTACCGCTGGATCAACACGAATCTGGGCGGGGGAGGCACCGGTCAGATCAGCATTTGGTACGTGCTCTTCCTGTTCTTCCTCATCATCTTCTTCACCTATTTCTACACCGCCATCCAGTTCGATCCGCAGCGGCAGAGTGAGATGCTGCAACGCCAGGGTGGGTTTATTCCTGGTGTTCGGCCCGGATCCGCCACCTCTCGCCACATGGGCCACATCCTCAACCGGATCACCCTCCCCGGCTCGATCTTCCTGGGGCTCATCGCCGTACTCCCCACATTGGCGACCCTCTTTTGGGCCATTCCCATTGGGTTCTCCGGGGTTTCGATTCTGATCGTCGTGGGAGTGGCGATCGAGACGATGAAACAGATAGAAAGTCAGTTGAGCCTGAGAAACTACGAAGGTTTTCTCACTTGACGGCGGCTCGATGAGATTGCTTTTCATCGGCCCTCCCGGCGCCGGCAAAGGCACTCAGGCCGATCTGGTCGCCCGCCACCTCGGCATTGCCCACATTTCAACCGGGGAAATGTTTCGCCGACACGTGGCCGGAGGCACCGAGCTGGGTCGACGTGTCAAAGAGATCATGGAGAGCGGCGCCTACGTCCCCGACCACCTCACCGTGGCCATGTTGGCCGAGCGCCTGGAGGAAGCGGACGCCGCTCATGGTTTCATCCTTGACGGATTCCCGCGTACCGCTCCTCAGGTGGCTGCGCTAGATGATCTGATCGGGATCGATGGGCTCGATCGGGTGGTTCTCTTTGAGGTGGATGAGGACGTGCTAGTCGGGCGGATGATGGGTCGAAGACGGGCCGACGACAACGAGGACACGATTCGAAACCGCTTCGCGGTTTACCAGGCGCAGACCGATCCTTTGATCGACCTTTACGAGGAACGGGATCTGGTGATCAGGGTGGACGGCATGGGCGAGATCGACGAGGTGACCGAGCGCATCCTCAAGGCCTTGCAGTGAAGTCCTGCATTGGGTCCGGCTCCCCTCGTTCCGGCTCCCTCAGACGCCCTGACTCCTGGGTCTGGCCGCTGAGAAGGACTCGCCTTTGATCACCCTCAAGTCCGAGCGGGAGTTCGCCAAGATGGCGGTGGCGGGTGGCTGTGTTGGTGCCGTCCTCGAAGCCGTGCGAGCGGCGGCCGCACCTGGTGTCAGCCTGCTCGAGCTTGACCGACTGGCTGCAGTGGTGACCAAGGACCATGGCTGTACGCCCTCTTTCCTTGGTTACCAGCCGTCAACTTCACAAGTCCCCTATCCGGGCCACCTCTGCCTCTCGGTCAACGACGTGATCGTTCACGGCATCCCCTCCCAGCGCCGTCTCCGGGCGGGTGACATTCTCTCGGTCGATGCCGGCGCCATCTTCGAAGGTTTTCACGGCGACGCCGCCTGCACCATGGCCATCGGGGACTTGGCGGCTGAGGCAGCCAGGCTGGTGGCCGCCACCGAAGAGGGGATGTGGGCGGGGATTAGGCAGGTGAAGGCGGGCAATCGGGTGGGTGACATCTCGGCTGCCGTACAAGAGGTGGGGGACCGACACCAATTCGGCATCGTTCGTGAATATGTCGGGCACGGCATCGGCCGCGAGATGCACGAAGAACCGCAGGTGCCCAACCTCGGGGAGCGCGGGCGAGGTCTGAAGCTGCGGACCGGGATGGCGCTCTGTGTCGAGCCGATGTTCAACCAGGGAGGTTGGGAGACCAGGGTCGATCCGGATGGGTGGACGGTCCGGACCGCCGATGGCTCGCTTTCCGCCCACTTCGAGCACACCGTGGCCATAACCAAAGATGGGGTCAAAGTCATGACATTGCCCGGTGGGCCGGTCGATTTGGTGGAAATAATCCAGGGCGAGTACCATTCTTTTCCGGTCTACGGGGCCCGTTCGACGTGACCGAAGAAGAAGACGTCATCCGGGTCCAGGGCACCGTTGTTCAAAACCTCCCGAACGCCACGTTCAAGGTCGAAATAGACGGCGGCTTGGAAGTGCTCGCGCACGTGTCCGGAAAGATGAGGATGCGGTACATCCGCATCCTCCCCGGCGACCGGGTTGATGTGGAATTGTCGGCCTACGACCCCACCCGGGGCCGCATCATCTGGAGATACCGATGAAAGTAAGACCTTCAACCAAGAAGATGTGCGAAAAGTGCCGGGTGATCCGGCGGCACGGTCGCGTCTGGGTGATCTGCCCAAATCCCCGACACAAGCAGCGTCAGGGGTAGTTCGATGGCTCGTATCGCCGGCGTTGACCTTCCTCGCGACAAGCGTCTTGAGATCGGGTTGACCTACATCTTTGGGATCGGCCTGCGCCGCTCACACCAGATTTGCGATGAGTTGGATCTTGACCGAGGAACCAAGGTCAAAGACTTGACCGAGGACGAGGCTGCCCGGATTCGCCGGCACATTGAGCAGAACTACCAGGTCGAGGGGGACCTTCGTCGCGACGTGCAACAGAACATCAAGCGCAAGATCGAGATCGGCTCCTATCAGGGGATCCGGCATCGTCGGGGCCTGCCCGTCCGGGGTCAGCGAACCCACACCAACGCTCGGACTCGCAAGGGTCCGAAGGTGGCGATTGCCGGCAAGAAGAAACTCAAGAAGTAGGGGACACACTGGTGGCAAAACAGCAGGGACAGGCGTCCGCGGCTGGTGGGCAGAAGAGGGTCCGCCGGCGTGAACGGAAGAACATCTCCCACGGTCAGGCTCATATCAAGGCCTCCTTCAACAACACCATCATCACCATCACCGACCAGGGCGGAAACGCGGTGGTCTGGACGTCCGGGGGAGCGGTGGGCTTCAAGGGTTCCCGCAAGTCGACCCCCTACGCCGCCCAGGTTGCCGCCGAGGAGGCAGCCCGGCGGGCAGGCGAACATGGCATCCGCAAGCTCGACGTGATTGTTTCGGGCACCGGCTCCGGGCGTGACACCGCAGTCCGCACCCTGCAGAACATGGGAATGGAGGTCACCGGGGTCCGCGACGTCACCCCGATGCCCCACAACGGTTGTCGACCGAAGAAACGCCGGAGAGGCTGAGCGTGGCCAGGTACACCGGACCCCGCCACCGCGCCTGCCGGCGCGCTCGCACCCCGCTCTGCCAGTCGAAGCGATGCCCAGTCGAGCGGCGGCCCTATCCCCCCGGTCAGCACGGGAGGGGCCGCATCAAGGAGAGCGACTATCAGCTTCAGCTGCGGGAAAAACAGAAGCTCCGGGCGATGTACGGAGTACTCGAGCGGCAATTCCGCCGTTACTACGAGACCGCCAACCGGCAACCCGGCATCACCGGCGAGAACCTTCTGCGTTTGCTCGAGTCGCGTCTCGACAATGTCGTATGGCGGGCAGGTTTTGCCGCCACCCGACCACAGGCCCGTCAACTTGTCAACCACGGCCACTTCCGGGTCAACGGAAAGAAGGTCGACATCCCCTCTTATCGTCTCAAGGCCGGTGACGTTGTCTCGGTCAAAGAGCGCAGTCGTGAGCTATTGATCATCCAACACTCTCTCGACACCATCAGCCATCCACGTCCGGAGTGGTTGACGGTGGAAGGAGGGGAGCGCCAGGTGACGGTGGTCGACATGCCCAGCCGGGCACAAATCGACACCGCCATTAAGGAGCAGATGATCGTCGAGCTCTACTCCAAGTAGTCAGAAAGGCGACAGAGCCGTGTTGATCGTTCAACGTCCCCACATCGAGGAGCAAGAAGCAGGAGAAGGCCGGTCGCGTTTCGTGGCTGAGCCGCTCGAGCCCGGCTTCGGCTACACCTTGGGAAATACCCTTCGCCGCACCCTGCTCTCCCGGGTTCCGGGAGCGGCCGTGACGACCATCCGCATCGAAGGTGTCCAACATGAGTTCTCAACCATTCCGGGAGTGGTGGAGGACGTTGTTGACATCATTCTGAACGTCAAACAGGTGGTTATCAGACTCACCGACCCGGACGAGCACACCATGTATCTGACTGCCAAGGGGCCCGGGGAGGTGACCGCCGGGCAGCTAAAGGTGCCCGCTGGGGTCGAGATAGTCAATCCCCAACTGGTCCTGGCGACCCTGTCAGGTGAGGGGCGGCTGGAGATGGAGCTGACGGTTGCGCCCGGGGTCGGGTACCGCAGCGCCGACTCGAACAAACCAGGTGGCAGCGCCCTCAGCGTCATCCCCATCGATTCGATCTTCTCCCCGGTCCGTAAGGTGGCCTATCGGGTGGAAAACACCCAGGTCGGGCAGATGACCAACTTCGACCGGCTGGTACTCGACGTCGAGACCAATGGGGCTATCACGCCGGCAGAAGCGGTCTCTTCGGCCGGCAAAACGTTGCGCGAGTTAATGAACCTCTTTGCCGACATGGGTGAAGGTGTCGGCTTGGAGTTGGGCGAGCGCCAGAGCGAGAGCACCGGCTCGCCCGACCTGGACTTGCCGATCGAGGCGCTTGATCTCACCGAGCGGCCCCGCAACTGCCTACGCCGAGCTCAGATCAAGACGGTCGGCGAACTGGTACAGCGGACTGCCGACGACCTGCTCAACATCACCAACTTTGGGCAGAAGAGTCTCGAAGAGGTCATCGCCAAGCTCGACGAGCTCGGACTGTCGCTGGCAGATCAGGCTGGCCACTGATGCCGCGGCCGCGTAAGGGCGCCCGCTTTGGAAACTCGGGTGCCCACGAAAAGTTGATCCTCGCCAATCTGGCGGGGGCGCTGTTCTGGGAGGGATCGACGACCACGACCTTGGCCAAGGCCAAGGCGGTCCGGCCCCTCGCCGAGAAGATGATCACCAAAGCCCGCAAAGGCGACCTACACAGCCGGCGGACGGTGCTGAGAACGATTCGCGACAACGAAATCGTCACCAAGCTCTTCGACGAGGTGGCACCTCGCTACGCCGATCGAAACGGCGGCTACACCCGAATCACCAAGCTGGGACCTCGCCGGGGCGACGGCGCCGAGGAAGCCATCATCGAGCTGGTCTGAGCAGACACCAGACGTAGGACATCAGACGCCAGGTATCGGATCCCAAACGTCAGGGCAAAAGGAGCGATGCTGGCGGTGTCTACCTCCCCTTTCTTGACCTTCAGCCGAGCCGACTGGGCGGCGCTGCGCGCTGCCACACCGCTCACGTTGAACGAAGATGACGTCACCGAGCTGCGGGGAATCAACGTGGCCCTTTCCCTTCAGGAGGTCGAAGAGGTCTATCTACCGCTGTCTCGCCTACTCAACCTCTACGTTCGCGCCAGCCACCAGCTCTTTAGCGTGACCGACACCTTCCTCGGCAAGCCGACTACCCCCGTTCCTTACATCATCGGTGTGGCCGGGTCGGTGGCGGTGGGCAAGTCCACCACCTCGCGGGTCCTCCAGCGACTGCTCAGTCGTTGGCCGGACCACCCCCGAGTCGACCTGGTCACCACGGACGGCTTTCTTCACCCCAATCACGTCCTCGAGGACCGCAACTTGATGAACCGCAAAGGATTTCCGGAGAGCTATGACCGGCGCGGCTTGCTTGAATTTGTCGAAGCTCTCAAGTCGGGTGCCCCCGAGGTCGGGGCACCGGTGTACTCGCACAAGGCCTACGACATCATCCCCGGGGAAGAGCGCCTGGTCTACCAGCCTGACATCCTCGTGCTCGAAGGCCTCAACGTCCTCCAGGGCGGAGGGCCGGGCACCTTCGTCTCCGACTACTTCGACTTCTCGATCTTTGTCGACGCCGATCCCCTCGACATCGAGGGCTGGTATGTGGACCGGTTCCTGACGCTGCGCAACACGGCGTTCCAAGATCCAGAGGCGTATTTCCACCGGTATGCCAGTTTGTCCGAGCAAGAAGCGATCGAGGAGGGCAGGAGGATCTGGAAAGAGATCAATCTGGTCAATCTGGAGGAGAACATCTACCACACCCGGGAGCGGGCGACATTGATCCTTCGCAAAGACGCGGCCCATCGGGTTACCGATGTCAGCCTGCGGCGCAAATGAGGAGGGCTGGTTGGAAGCCATCAGACGTGCGTTGAAGCTTGCTGCCTTTGAGCGGCGGACGGTCACCGGCCTCATGTACGACTCGTCGGCGACGGGCGATGCGGTCCTGATCGTCGCCGGGGTGCAAGCGGTTCTGCTCGCCATCACCTTTTTCCGGGCCGGGCGTTTCAGCCTGACCGACCTGGTCCAGTCTGTGATCCTCGCCATAGCCGGTTGGTTGATACTTGCTTTTTCCGTTTGGCTGATGGGCACCAAGCTTCTCAAAGGCTCGGGTGAGGTCGAGAGCATCGTCCGAACGTCGGGATTTGGCCGCCTCCCCTTGTTGTTAGGAGCGGCCGGCATCGAATGGCTGACATGGTTCGGGCTGTTCTGGCACCTGGCGGTGCTGGTGGTCGCCGTCGGGGTGGTATTCGGCCTCAAACAGAAGGACGCGATAGCGACCGTTGCCCTCGGATTTGGTCTGGTGCTGGTGGTGCAACTTCTGTTTCGGGCGACGTTCTTCGCCTTCTGATGCCGGTTTACCGGATCGACCTCGCATATGAGGGAACCGGTTTTCGCGGCCTTGCCCGGCAGCAAGGCCAACGGACTGTGCAAGGTCTCGTCGAAGAAGCGTTGGCCCGCATCATCGGACATGAGGTGACCACCGCCGCCGCCGGTCGTACCGACGCCGGCGTACATGCCCGCCAGCAGGTGATGAGTTTCGAGCACGACCACTCGCTCGACGTCGAGCGGGTCCAGCGGGCCCTGGCCGGTCTGATCGGACCTGAAGTAGTGCCGTATTTCATGACGAGGGCCGCCGAGGGATTCCACGCCCGCCATTCGGCTCTCACCCGTTCCTACCGATATCGGATCCTCAATGGCCGATGGCCCGACCCGCTTCGTCGAAACCTTGTCTGGCATGTGCCCGAGCCGCTGGAGCAGGCGGCGATGTCGGAAACCGTCGGGCATCTGATCGGTGAACACGACTTCGCCTCGTTCTGCCGCGCCCGGCCCCCGGCGCACACCGTGCGGCGGGTGATGGAGGCGTCCTGGGCACGAAGCGACGATATCCTCGAACTGGCTGTGCAAGCCAACGCCTTCTGCCACCAGATGGTTCGCTCGATCGTGGGTTTTTCGGTAGATGTCGGCCGAGGACGGCGGCACGCCGCCGAGATCACACACGTGCTGGCCGCCCGCGACCGGGCCATGGCCGGGCAAATGGCTCCTGCCCACGGGCTGATCTTGTGGGAGGTGGAGTACGAATTGGCTCCCGTAGCCCGATGCCGATAACATGACGCGACGCTCCGGTTCGGAGCCAGTTCCTATGCGCCGGACCTTTTCGGGCCGTCCCCAACACGGTGATGTGCGGAGAAAACCCCTGATGAAAACCAACAAGACGTTTGCGCCGAAGATCTCCGACGTGTCCCGCCAGTGGTGGGTCATCGATGTCGCCGGATTGCCGTTGGGACGGGTGGCAACGGTGGTAGCCACCCTCCTTCGTGGCAAGCACAAGCCGATCTTTGCGCCTCATGTGGATTGCGGTGACTTTGTGGTCGTTATCAACGCGGCCGAGGTTGCCGTCACTTCCAAGAAGGGTCAGCAGAAGATCTACTACCGGTATTCGGGCTACCCGGGCGGTCTCAAAGAGGAGTCCTTCGAGGCTCTTTTGGCCCGCCGGCCGGAAGCGGTCATCGAACGGGCGGTGAAGGGCATGCTTCCCAAGAACAAGGTCGGACGCCAACAAATCCGCAAGCTGAAGGTCTATTCCGGACCCGACCATCCTCATGCTGCCCAGCAACCCAATGACTATCAACTCGACCTCAGAAAGGTGGAAGGCTGATCGTGAAGCCCCTCGCCCAGACAGTCGGCCGACGCAAGGAGTCGGTGGCCCGGGTCCGGCTCCGAGATGGCACCGGCCGGGTGGTTCTCAACGGCCGCGCCCTCGAGGACTATTTTCCGACCATGGCGATCCGCCTGCGAGTGATGGAGCCGCTGCAGGTCACCCAGACCCAAGGCCGGCTTGACATCGACGCCACTCTGGAAGGTGGCGGGGTCAACGGGCAGGCGGACGCCCTCCGGCTCGGAATCGCCCGTGCGTTGGTGGTTTACGACGGCGATCTACGTGGTGGTCTCAAGAAGGTTGGATTGCTGACCCGCGATGCCAGGGCCGTTGAGCGCAAGAAATACGGCCTTCGCAAAGCCCGGCGGGCGGTTCAGTACACCAAGCGCTGACGTTGGTCGACTCACCCCGGCCCGGTTCGCTTCTCAACGGCGACCGGCTGTTCGGCACCGATGGTGTCCGCGGCCTCGCCAACCTTGAACTCACCCCCGAACTGGCCACCGGTCTGGGCAGGGCGGCCGGGCTAGCCCTGACGGTTGGCCCAGCGCTGGTCGGTCGTGATACCCGCCGATCGGGGGAGATGTTATCCCTCGCCCTGCAGGCGGGATTTCACTCGGCGGGAATCGACACAGTCGACGTGGGGGTAATGCCGGCGGGAGGCATCTCTCATCTCACCGGTGCGAGCGGAGCGACCATGGGCGCAGTCGTTTCGGCGTCTCACAACCCGGCCGAGGACAACGGGATCAAGTTCCTCTCATCCACCGGAATGAAGCTTTCAGACGATGAAGAGGCTCAGATCGAAGCGCGGCTTCGGCAACCCAGCACCCGGATCCCGACTGGAGAACTGGTCGGCACTCGTTTCGTCGACCAGTCCGCCCTTGACCGTTATCTCCGGTTTCTCGCCACGGTCGCCCGTTACAGCTATCGGGGGATGGAGCTGGTGATCGACGCGGCCAATGGCGCCGCTTTTCAGGCGGCCCCGGCACTCTTCCGAAAACTCGGGGCGGTGGTGGAGGAGTGGGCTGTCGAGCCGAATGGTGTCAACATCAACCTCGGTTGCGGCTCGACCAATCCCGAGTTCCTGGCAAGCAAGGTGCGCGGTCGCATAGGCCTGGCCTTCGATGGTGATGCCGATCGCCTGCTGGCAGTCGATGAAGACGGCATCCCCGTGAACGGGGACGTGATGATGGCGATCATTGCCCGGCATTGGAAGAGTCAGGGGCGACTCAAGAACAATGTGCTGGTAGTAACCGTGATGTCCAACCTAGGGTTGCGTCGCTCCCTCGGCCAGGCCGGTATTGACCTGATCGAGACGCAGGTGGGGGACCGTTACGTGCTCGAGGCGATGCAGGTCAACAAAGCGGTGATGGGTGGTGAGCAGTCCGGGCATGTCATTTTCCTCGACAAGGGGAAGACCGGTGACGGTCTTCTCACCGCTATCCGTCTGCTGGACGTCGTGGCCGGGACCGGGACCGAGTTGCGGGTCCTTCGCAAAGGGTCGATGGTCGAATATCCCCAGGTGCTGCGCAACGTGAGGGTCGGGAGGGGAGTTTTCCTCCAAGATGCTCAGGTGGTGTGGGAGGCAGTCGCACAAGCGGAGAGAGAGCTGGGAGAAGACGGCCGAGTGCTGGTACGGGCCTCAGGAACCGAACCGATGGTTAGGGTCATGGTGGAGGCCTCTAGCCAAGCACGGGCCGTCAGCTACGCTGACCGGTTGGCAGAAGTAGTTTCGGCGGCGTTAGCCGCCGGCTAAAAGAGGACGTGTTAAGAGAGGACGTGTTAGGAGAGGAGGTGTAGCGACCGTTTTGACCGGATAACGCGAACCCACATTCGTTCACCAAAGCGCCAGACCTCCCGGTCCAACGGAGGTGACGAGGAGGAAGGTCATCGAAAGATTCGGCGGATGCCTTCCCGGCCTTTCATGGTCGTAACAGGAGAAGCGAAAGCCCGGGGGTGACCCCGGAGGACAGAGGCTCTCCTGAATGAAACCGGGCCCAGCCGGTCGCCCGGACGAACGCCTGTGTTCGCACATCGAAAGGCTTTGGTTATGTGCGGCATCGTCGGATATGTCGGCTTCCGGCCGGTTATCGACCTCCTCATTCCCGGTCTCGCCCGACTCGAATATCGGGGATACGACTCGGCCGGGGTGGCCGTCCAGCAGGATGACGGTATCGCGGTGGTCAAACAGGTCGGTCGTATTGCCGATCTCGAACGGTCGCTCGGTCGGGTGGACATCGGAGCCGCCAGAACCGGCATCGGTCACACTCGCTGGGCTACCCACGGCGTTCCCAACACCATCAACGCCCATCCCCACCGCGACTGTCACGGACGAGTCATCGTCGTCCACAACGGAATCATCGAGAACTGGATCGAGCTGAGGGGCGAGCTCGAGGCGAGGGGACACGAGTTCGTGTCCGACACCGACACGGAGGTGGTGGCCCATCTCATTGAGGAGATGGACGATCTCCCTCTCGCCGAAGCGGTGCGGCGCGTTATGAAACACGCCGAAGGAGCCCTGGCCCTGGCGGTCATGAGGGATTCCGATCCAGGAGTGCTCGTCGGAGCACGTCGGGGCAGCCCGCTGGTGGTGGGGAAGGGCGATGGCGAGACATTCCTCGCCTCCGACATTCCAGCCTTCCTCGAGCACACCCGGCAGATGCTGGTTATCGACGACGACCGCGTTGTCGAATTGCGAGCCGAAGGGGCGGTTGTCACTGATCTCGAAGGAGATCTGGTCGAGGTGGTGGAGCGCGAGATCGAATGGGACCTGGAGGCTGCCGAGAAAGGCGGCTTTCCAACGTTCATGGAAAAAGAAATCTTCGAACAACCTCGCGCCATCACCGACACCCTGCGGGGTCGCCTCGACCGCGGCGGCCGGGTCCGGCTCGACGAGCTGGGAATTCGTCCAGGAGCGCTTCGAGACATCGACAAGGTGTTCGTGGTCGCATGCGGGACTTCGTATCACGCCGCCATGACGGCCAAATATGCCATTGAGCGCTGGACCCGCCTACCCGTGGAAATCGACATCGCCTCCGAGTTTCGCTACCGCGACCCGGTCCTCGACCCACACTCACTGGTGATCGGAATCTCCCAATCGGGCGAGACGATCGACACCCTCGCCGCCGTCCGCTACGCCGGGGCGCAGGGATCTTTCGTCATCGGAGTCACCAATGTGGTCGACTCGGCCCTGGCCCGGGAGGCGGATGCTGTTCTCTACACCCGGGCTGGACCCGAGATCGGTGTGGCCGCTACCAAGACGTTTACGACCCAACTCGTCGCCATGCAATTGCTGGGCCTTCACCTAGCGCAGACCCGTGGCAGTCTCGACGAGGGCACCATCGCCAATCTCGGCCAGGCCATCAGAACACTGCCCGCTGCGGTCGAGGAGGTGCTGGCGTCATCAGGCGATATTGCCCTCATGGCCAAAGGTTGGGCAGAAACCAGAGATGTGTTCTTCCTGGGCCGAAGCGGCGACTTTCCAGTGGCGATGGAGGGAGCGCTCAAACTCAAAGAAATTGCTTACCTACGAGCCGAGGGTTATGCCGCCGGTGAGATGAAACACGGGCCGATCGCCCTGATCGAACCCGGCGTTCTGGTCGTAGGAGTTGCCACCGACACCCACGTCCGTACCAAAACCCTTTCCAACATGCAGGAGATGAAGGCGCGGGGAGGGACCATCCTCCTTGTAACCGAACAAGGCCACGAGGAAGAAGCCGTAGCCGTCGCTGATCACCTCCTGGCTGTTCCCCCCGGGCCCGATCTGATCTGCACGGTCACCGCGGTGGTGCCGCTGCAGCTCCTGGCGTATCACATCGCCACCGCCCGTGGGCTCGACGTCGACAAACCGCGCAACCTGGCAAAAACCGTGACCGTGGAATGACCGCGATCCTGGGGTTGTTGGGTGCGGTTTCCGCCGACTCCTGCATGCAGATGGGTCGCTAGCGTCAGCAGGTGCGCATCGTTGGCCTCGGCGTCGACTTGGCCGACATCGATCGAGTAGAGAAGGTCTTGACCGCCTATCCCCGGTTTGCCGACCGTTGCTTCACCGAGGCCGAGCGCCGATACGCTGCCCGATTTGCCAAGCCCGCCCGCCGGTACGCCGCCCGTTTCGCGGGCAAGGAGGCGGTCATGAAGTCGCTCGGAACCGGCTGGCGGCGGATCAGGTGGACGGACATCGAGATCACCGGCGGTGGGCCTCCCAGGGTGATCCTCACCGGCACCGCCTCTCGCCGTGCGGCGATGCTCGGAGTGACAGAGGTGATGGTCACCATCACCCACACCGACACCGCGGCGCTGGTGATGGCGGTGGCGGTGGGCGACTGAAGCCGGACCGACCGGCGCCGCTGGACCGCCCCCAGCCTACGGCGGTTCGGGTATCACCAAGTAGGTGTGACCGAGGGGGCTACGCCAGTGGTATACCCCGGGTTGGGGTTGGTGGAGTTTCCATCCGCCTTCGTCTTTGACCCGATGATCGTGCCGGCACAGGGGAGCCAGGTTGGGATCATCGGTTCTTCCGCCTTGATGCCACGGCTGGTTGTGGTCGAGGTCGGATCGGCTGGCGGGCCTCCGACAGCCGGGAAAGACGCAGGCAGGGGTGAAAGCGGCGATCCGTCTCCGCTGACCGGGGCTGGGCCGTCTGCTCGTGCTCCCGGTCCACACCGGCCGGTCACCCTTGGTGACGGTGACCTGCCAGTCTGATTCCCGGTTCTCTGCGACTCGGCGGCAAATGTCGGAGATGACCGGTCCCCAACCGGGGATCTCCCCCGGATGCTCGTTCAGCCGGGCCAGGGTGGTCAGATCGACCCGTATGTCGACCATCCCCCGGTTCTCGCCGGAATCTCCGTTGACGGGGTTTCCTTCCAGCAGGTCCAAGAACAGGTCGGCGCGCCGCTGATCCAGGGTCCGGTCTTCGTCTCCGATGCGGGTTTGGCGGGCGAGCCGGTCGATCCGGTCGAAGGCGGAGTTGGCGAGGTCGGCGGGTAGTGACAATCCGAACAGGTTGGCGGTCCCGTCGCTGTTGGCGGACAACTCAAGCTTCCTCCACTCCAACCCTGCTCGGTACCGAACCGAGGCCAGGGCGGGGTCCAAGCTGATGAGCAGCTTTCTGATCCGGGCGGCGATCTGGCCGGTGGTCCGACTCGACGCCCATTCCAAGATCTGCTCGACAACCCGGGTCGCCTGGTCTTCGGGGGCCGCCTCCAACTGGTCGACGATGACCCGGGCCCGGGGAAGATCGATCCGCCCCCGCCAGAGCGCCTCCCACACCATGGGGAACCGGTCGACCACCAGGCCGGCCAGCCGCAGCTGGGATTCGGCGGCCCGTCTGGTCCAGCAGAGGGCGGCTCTGATCTCATCGGCAATGAACCCCTCCGCCTCGGCGGTGCCGAACGGCCGTTCATCAGCCGCCGCCATGGCGGTCATGTCGGCCAGCTGCTCGGCTTGGAGATGGGAGATCAGCCGGGAACGGGCCCGCAGCAACAACACCAACCCAAAACCGTC
>JBQTHI010000018.1:0-10745 GCA_052390035.1 Actinomycetota bacterium
GGGCGTTGAGCCGGGGGCGTTCCCCCTCGTTGTATCTGATGCCGCTTTCCTTTGCGGCGCTTTTGGGCGGGGTGGTCACCCTGATCGGCACGTCCACCAATGTGGTGATCTCGGGCCTCTTGGAGGCCTCGGGTGAACCCGGTCTGGGCTTTTTTGAGATCACCATGGTCGGCCTTCCGGTGGCGGTGATCGGAACGTTCATGCTGATCGGTCTAGTCCCGGTGTTGTTGCCGGTCCGGAGGTCCGTCAGCGAAGAGGTGGAGGAGGCAACCCGGCACTTCGTCATAGACATGGTGGTTGACTCGCAGGGCCCACTCGAGGGAAAGACGGTGGAAGGGGCAGGACTGCGGAGCTTGACCGGCGTCTTCCTGGCGACCCTGGAACGGGATAACGATCTCATCGCACCGGTGACGCCTGAGACCGTGCTTCGGAGCGGCGACCGTCTGCGATTTGTGGGCAGGGCGGACCAGGTGGTCGATCTTCAAACCATTCGAGGGCTCTCCTCGGCCGAAGCCGGTCAGATGGTGCATCTAGTCGGTAACACCACGCGCTACTTCGAGGTGGTGATCGGCGCCGAATCAACTCTGGTCGGCGAGACCCTGCGGGAGGCGGGTTTCCGGAGCCGGTACCAGGCTGCGGTGCTGGCCATTCACCGGGCCGGGCACCTGGTTGACGCCAAACTGGGGGAGGTGCCGCTGCGGGTGGGCGACACCTTGCTGCTCGTGGCCGACTCCGGTTTTCGCGATCGGTGGCGAGACCGCAACGACTTCCTGCTCGTCTCACCGATGTCAGCCAAACCCCCGGCCGCCACCAAGCGGGCCTGGCTGGTTGGAGCGCTCACGCTCGGCATCGTCCTCACGGCTTCGCTGGAGCTCCTGCCGATCCTCAACGCCAGCCTGTTGGCGGCCGTGGCCCTGGTCGGCTTCAAGGTGCTCACCCCGGGAGAGGCAAGGGCCTCTGTCGACCTCGACGTCATCATCGTGATCGCCACCGCTTTCGGGGTGGCGGCGGCGGTGGATAGTTCCGGATTGGCCCTGGTCATCGCCAACGGACTGGTGGGCCTTTTCTCGGGCCTGGGCGCCCACGGGGTTCTCCTCGGTGTTGTACTTTCCACCGTGATCCTCACCGCTGTCGTCAACAACAATGCGGCCGCACTGCTGATGTTTCCGATCGCCATCTCGGCGGCGGCCGCCACCAACATCGCCCCGAGGGGGTTTGCGGTGGCGATAGCGGTAGCGGCCTCGGTCGATTTCTTGACCCCGATCGGCTATCAGACCAACACCATGGTCTACGGGCCGGGCGGATACCGCTTCGGGGACTATGCACGCCTCGGCGCCCCCCTCACCGTGCTGGTGGTGATCGCCACCGTGCTGCTCGTCCCGATCGGCTGGCCGGCATAACACATCAACAATGACGGGTTTCTGCGTAATAAACCGCTGTTTACGCAAGAAACCCGTCAAGCTCTGACCGTCACCCAAACGGTGGTGGTCTGTTCGAGGTAGCCGTTCCAGTACCACCGTGCGGTGAGGCCGTGGGTGCCGGGGGCCAGGGTGAAGGTGGCCCGGTACGAACGTGATCTGGTCGAGCCGGCACTCGTGATCGACAGGGCGCTCATCGACACCGAGTTTCCGTTGATGGCCAGTTCCACTCTGGTGGATCCGGAGGCAAGGGAGGCACCGGCGGTCGTGTCGTAGAAGCCTTCCCGGACTTCGAAAGTCCCCCGATAGGGAACCGTGATCGAGGCCTGGCAGACGAGCCCGTCTTTGCTGCACGACGGCCAGATTCCCTCCACCAATGGGATCTGTGGGTAGATCCGGTCAAGCTTGAAGCCACGGGCCAGAAAAGTCGCCATCTGCTCGCGTGTTACCGGATTGGTGGGGCAGTACCGGCCCCCGCCGCAGCCGCTGGTGATGCCGGCCGCCGCCACCGCGGCGATATCGGCGGCGTGGGGGTTGCCGGCGATGTCGGAGAACGGGGTATTCGAAGACGGCGCCAGCCCCAAGGCCCTGACCAGGAAGGTGGCCATCTGGTCACGGGAAACCGGCGAGGTAGGGCAATAAAGCCCCGGTCCGCAGCCGGCGGTGATCCCGGCGGCGGCGATGGCATTGATGTTGCTGGCGTGGATGCCGCCGATGTCGGTGAAGGGTCCGGTTGTCATGGGGGTTAGTTTCAGAGCACGGGTGAGGAAGGTGGCCATCTCGGCTCGGGTGACCGGGTTCGGAGGGCAGTAGAGGCCCGGCCCGCAGCCGGCGGTGATCCCGGCTGCGGAGATGGCGTTGATGTCCGGTTCGTGGATGCTGCCGTCGTCATCTGTGAAGCTGCCGCTGATTCCCACCGCTTGGGCCCTCGGCCCGACGGCGAAGGCTGCCACCAGGGCGGCGGGCAGCATTACTCCGAGTAGTGCTGCTTTCTTCATTCGATCACCAGCGAGCCGAGCAGTTGGTTGACCGCCGGCAGCATTTCGGCCCGGTCGACGTGGCTACCGACCACGACATAGAGGGTGAACGCTCGCCCCGCAACGGTGAAGAAACGCTGCACACCGCTCTGCAGAGGCATCGAACGCTGCAGCACCGATCGGTCGAAGTGTCCGTGGGCGATCTCTGGTGGTGCCCCCTCGGTGGCGAAGAGAGCAGTCCCCACCGCCCCGCGCCCGTATTCGAACAGCACGATCAACGCATCGGCAGCCGACATCAACTCGACCGCCCCGCCGCCGAAGTCGCCCCGTCTAGCGGGGAGGGGAAAGCTGGCGAAATGGGCGACAACGTTTCTCACCGACCCATCTTCGTTTTGGCCGGTGGCCCCGATCGCGCCTTCCCAGCCAACCGGCAAGTCGACCGAAATCCCCTCCCCGCTGAGCCTCATGAAGCTGGTGGCTGGTAGAGGCGGGGGTCTCCCGGTTGGATACCGGCCGCCCCCAGTTCGTCGTCGACGTCGGCGACCCGGGCCCGACCCGACGCGTGCAGCGGGTGGGAATGGTCGGAGATCGACCTGCGAATCATCTCGCCGACCCGGTCCCAGTCGTTGGCTGCCCCTTCACCCACCACGGCTCCGTTGGAGGTGTCAACCAGGGCGAAGTGGGGGGTGGCCGGCACTCTGAACTGATCCCACGCATCGGAGGACATCAGCGTGGTCACCTTGGGCGAAGCCATCCGGGCGAGGTCGGAGGGGCTCTCTTCAATGGCGTCACGGGTAACCACGATGGGCCGAGCGCCGGCCAGAGGGAGCTCGGCGTCGAGCCCCTCCCAGAGCTGGCGGCAGGAACTGCAGGTGGTGGAGAGGAAGGCGAGGAGGGCGTAACCCCTCGATCCGGTCAGGGGAATGGTGGCGGTGGCTCCCTCCGGGGTGGGCCCGGCCAGATGGGAGAGGGGTACCGATCCGAGTCCGCCTCGCCGTGGTGCCGCCACCGGTGTTGGGTGGTCATGTTCGCCGCCGCCGAGGGCGTGAAGCTGACGGAGGATCTCGGCGTGACTGCGAAGCAGTCCGGCCACCAGCACGGCGAGCAGCACGATGACGATCCCCTCGATGACTATCAACGCTTCCATCGCTACCCGCTGATCCTTCCCCAGACCACCGGCAAACCGTTGGGGTCACCGTATGAGAAGGTGCGGTCAGGGCTGCCGCCCGTGAACTGATCCTTGAGGCTCCATGCTCCTCCCGAGAAGCGCCCCACCGTGTCGACGCCGTTGCCGTTCCAATCGCCCACGATCGGCATCGCCGAGGCGTCGCCGAAGTCGAACTGGAGATCGGGCGGGCCGGCGGTGGGGTTCTGGCGAAGCATCCAGGTTGTTCCCCGAACCACCCCAACTCCGTCCACCCCGTCGCCGTTCCAGTCTCCCACCACAGGGAGGTCGCCCGGTTGGCCGAAGCTGAAGCCGAGGTCGGCGAAGCCGCCGCTATTGCGGTGGCGGAGAAGCCACTGCCCGGCGCGAAACACTCCGGGACTGTCCCAGCCTTTGCCCGTCCAGTCGCCCGCGACGGGGATGTCACCCGGTTGGCCAAAATCGAAGATCAGATCGGGTTGGCCGGCGCCTTCGGTCCGGCGGATGTGCCAGGTGAGGGAGACGTCCCCGACCCGGCCGTGACCAGAACCCTTGACGATCGCCGCCGTGGCGATGCCCGCTCCGGTCCAGTCGGCGGCCAGCGGGATGTCACCGGGGGTGCCGAGGTCGAAGGTGTGGGTGGATGGCCCGGCGGAAAGGCCGCTACGCAGGTTCCAGGTGGGAAAGGTGACGACAGCCGGGTAGGCGTTCAGAGCCAGCCCCTGGGGGTGGAGGCACGCCGCGTCGTGGAAGCGGGTGTTGTCGTCCGAAGCGTCCACCGCCAGGCAGGTGGAGTCCCACTCCCAGGGGGCGATGCAGGTCACCACCCGGCAGATGATCGGCCCTACGCAGGCCAGATGCTGGTTGCACTGTCCGTACCGGAAGCGGACGCAGTTGACCTTGCGCAGGTTGCAGTCGTCATTGGCGCAGGCACAGATCCGGCCAACACACTCCGGTCCGCAGGTGCCCGAGCCGCCGCAGCCGCAGGGCCCGCAACTGGTGTCATGGCAGTCCATGTAGTAGCGGGGACCACCGCCGCAGTAACCCGATCCTTCCGCCCGCCACCAGCCCGAAATGATCGTGCCGGGGGGACAGGTGTTGACTCCGGTCACCGAGCAGCAGAACTCGGTGTACCCGTCCCGGCAGCGGGCGCCGCCCGGGCAGTTGCCCGGCACCACCGCGGCATAGGCGGATCCGGGACGGAGCAAATAAGTGGCGGGGGCCGATACCAAGGCCGAGCCGACCAGCGCCGCCCGGCGTAAGAATCCCCGCCGGGAGGTGTGGGTGGCCAATACCCGGCTCGCCGTGTCAACCAGGCGGGTGCTCATGCCGATTGGAGGCGCGCCAGCGCGGTCATCATCAGGTAGAGGCAGAAGGTCCCCACCGCCAGGAATCCCAGATAGGGAACCCCACCCAGCGGCTGATCGGCGAGGACGTCGACCAGCGAGGGCGACGAGCCCGCCCCCGCCCAAATACCGATGCCGGCGGCGGCCAGATTGATCACCAGGTGGGCGGTGGTGGGCGGGGTGTCGGCTCGCCCAAAGCAACCGCACGACTCGATCGGGAGCCGGCGCAGGCGGGCCAGGATGACAAACCCGAGGAAGCCGATGTAGAGGCCGGCTGACAGGTAACCCCACGGGCGGCCACCGTAGAGAAGCCCGCTTCCCCCCAAAGCGAGCTCGAGCAGCGCCAGCGCATACACGGCTGTCCGCCCGGAGGGGAGGGCCGCGACGCGAAGGGCGCCGGCCGTGGGCGCGGGATCGGTCAGCTTGGCGCCGCCGCTGAGCACGAGGAGCGCGGCGGACAAATGGAAGAGGCTTTGCACGTGCGTCAGGCTAGATATCGGGGCTCGGCAAGCCCCGATATCTCTGCTTGGTCCTGGTGGGCTACCGAATCAGCCGGAAATCTTCCCGCACTCGGTGCCGGTCTTGATGCACCGATTGTAGAGGTCGACGAGGCGGCTATGCACCCAGCCATTCATGAAATCGCCATGGAATGTGGCGCTCGATCCCGAGGAGAGGGTCACCGTGTCGCCCCGCGGATACTGGCCATCCCAACGGATGATCATGTGGATGAACGGCAACGACACCGGGTGGGCGGCGTCGCATCGCCACACCCCGTCCTTGGCTCGGGTCGAATAGGACATGTGCGAGCGGTGATCGGCCGAGTCGAGGTTCTTTCCGTCCCAGCAGTCGGGGAAACGTACGTTGACCTCGAGTCCCCGGGAGTTGGTGGGACAGGTCGGCGCGGTCGCCTGATGATCCATGGTCACCCCATCGCAATCCCACCACACGATCGAAGTGCTTAGGGGTCGATCGGCCTCGACGTTGCCGGCGACCACCCGTAGCCCGGCGGGCCACACCTGCAGGCTGTTGACCAGCTTGCCGGTGTTCCGCTGGGTGTAGTAGATGCTGGCGAGCGTCGCCTTTGCCCGAACTCCGTTGAAATAGGCAGTCGGGTGCCAGTAACCCGAGGAGTCCGGCGAGTCCGAGCAGGTGGTCGGGGTCCCGAGCAACGTGCCCGGGGTGGAGGACGGGCCGGTCTTGGTCGAGCCGTAAAACTCGTGGTTATGACCGGCCGGAGATTGGTTCGGAAACACGATCGGGTCGAATGTGCCGTTATGAGAAGGCTTGCAAGCCACCCGGAATGACCCCACCCCGGCGCTACCTGCCCCGGCCATGGCGGGCGGTAAAACGAGGGTGGCGAGGAGAGAGATCCCCCCGATTAGGCCCCAAATGCGGCCGGCCCGGAGCCGGACGCCAAGTCCATTTCGTCGCATGGAACACTCCTTTCCATACGCCCCAAGGGGAGGCTAACCAGGATGCCCTTGGGTTGTCCACTGACCTCGTCCAGGAGCCAACTACCCTCGCCGGCAATGGCAGAAATCGAACAATTGGCCGTCAACACCATCAAGGGCCTGGCCATGGATGCCGTCCAGAAGGCCAACTCCGGGCATCCCGGGATGCCAATGGGGATGGCCGAAATTGCCGTGGTCCTCTGGGGTCGGATTCTCAAGGTCGATCCGGCGGATCCCACTTGGCCCGACCGCGATCGGTTCGTTCTCTCCAACGGGCACGGCTCGATGCTTCTCTACTCCCTTCTTCACCTGTGCGGCTTCCCGCTCGAAGTTGATGACATCAGACAGTTCCGGCAATGGGGGTCGATCACCGCGGGACATCCCGAACGCCATCCCTCGGTCGGAATCGAGGTGACGACCGGACCGCTCGGGCAGGGTTTTGGCATGGGCGTGGGCATGGCCATCGCCGAAGAGCATCTTCGAGCCCGCCTCGGGTCAGATCTGGTCGATCATCGCACCTTCGGCTTGGTGTCGGACGGGGATCTGATGGAAGGGGTCTCGGCCGAAACCTCGTCGCTGGCCGGCCATCTCGGGTTGGGCCGCCTCCTCTACTTCTACGACGACAACAACATCTCGATCGACGGCAGCACCGACATCACCTTCTCAGAGGACGTCGCCGGGCGCTTCTCCGCGCTCGGCTGGCATGTCCAGACGATCGACGGACATGACCGGGAGGCGATCGCCCAAGCAACGGATGAAGCCCTGTTGATCGAGGACCAACCATCGCTTGTTATCAGCCACACCCACATCGCCCACGGCGCCCCCCACGCCCAGGACACCGCCAAGGCCCACGGCGCTCCGCTCGGTGAGGAAGAGGTCCGGCTGACCAAGGAGCTGATGGGATGGCCGGTGGACGAGACCTTCACCATCCCCCCCGGCGTGGTCACCTACTTCCATGAAGCCATGAACCGGGGCCGAGCCGCCAACCGGGGTTGGCAGGAGCGATGCGAGGCCAACCCTGAGGGCTGGGCGGAGTTGGCTCGCTTCCTCTCCCCGGAGCCGGTCACCCTGAAGGGACCGGAGTTCGATCCGGCCCAGCCGATCGCTACCCGTGCGGCGATGGGCCAGCTCTTCGAGGAGATGGCGGCGGCGGTTCCCAACTTCCTCGGCGGGGCCGCCGACCTGGTCGAGTCGACCAAGACCGAGATCCATTCCTCTCGGCGGTTCTCCCGCACCGACCGGACCGGCCGGAACCTCGCCTTTGGGATTCGTGAACACGCCATGGGCACGATCGTCAACGGGATGGCCGCCCACGGCGGGTTGCGGCCCTACGGGGCGACGTTCTTCATCTTCTCCGACTACATGCGCCCGGCGGTGCGGATCTCTGCCCTCATGGAGCTGCCCTCGATCTGGGTGTATACCCACGACTCGGTGTTCCTCGGCGAAGACGGACCCACCCATCAGCCCATCGAGCATCTGGCGTCGTTGCGGGCCATGCCCGGCCTCTGGGTAGTGCGGCCGGCCGACGCCGGGGAGACGGTGGAGGCGTGGGAATTGGCCTTCAATCGGACCGAGGGTCCGACGGTGTTGCTCTTCACCCGCCAGCCGCTTCCCGTTCTCGAACGGAATGGGCGAGAAGGCCAGGTCGCCCGTGGCGGCTATGTCCTTTCTGACGGCGAGGATCTGGTGATCGTCGCCACCGGTTCCGAGGTGTCGCTGGCCGTGGAGGCAGCCAGGTTGATCGACCGCTCTGTGCGGGTGGTCAGCCTTCCCTGCTGGGAAGCTTTCCTCGAACAGGAGTCCTCCTACCGGAGCGATGTCCTGGGGGAGGGGATCCCGCGGGTCTCGATCGAGGCTGGCGCCACCTTTGGCTGGGAACGCATCATCGGAAGCGATGGGCTGGCGATTGGGATCGACCGTTTTGGTGCCTCCGCCCCCGCCGCCAGCATTGCTCGGCACCTCGGCTTCACTCCCGAGGCCGTGGCCGCCCAGATAATGAGCTGGCTCGACCAGCGCCCGTGAACTCACCCGATCCAGGGTCGATCCTCGCCATGTGGGCCGCCGGCCTCGCCGCCGGAGCGGCAGTCGTCGCCTATTGGAACGTAGCCAGGGCGACCTTCATTGTCCTGGCCGCGGCGATTGCCCTTCTGATCGGCGGCCTGGCAGCCCTGCTGGGCACCGGGCAGTCGGCATGGCTGGCCCCCGGTTTGGCGGTCTTATCGATCCCACTCCGCTCGCGCCTTTCGGCGATACCACTGGCCGGGGCAGCCGTGGCCTGGTGGCTTTCCGCCTCCCTCCCGTTTGCCGCCACCGGGGCTCTGGCCCTCGGGGCGATCACCACCGAGATGTTGCTCGGCCACTGGTACCTGGTTGATCCCAAACTCCCCCGGTTGCCACTCAAACGGTTGGCGGCGGCGGGGGCGGTGGCGGTCGGGATCGACACCGTGCTGGTCCAACTCTCGGGCGCGGGGGGGACAGGCATCCCGGCGGTCGCCGTGGTTGCCCTGGGTACGACCAGCGTCGCTCTGATGATCGCGGTTCGGCTCGCCCTCAAAGGCCGTTCCTACACCGGCGTGATGGCCGCCACCGGACTGTCGTACCTGGCGGTCCTGACCTCGCTCGGTTCGGTGATCCTCGGTCGAGCGGGCTAGGCCCCTGCCTCGGCGCCTTTCAGATGGCGGGGTGCCCGAGCGCGCACCGCTTCGTACGCCTTGACCGGCCTCGCCGCGGGTTGCGGCTCCGAGACGACCACCGCTTTATCTGCCACAGGCCGACCGACCGGGATGAATGCACGTAGCCGGCTCCGCAGTGAACTCTGCTCCGCCTCGATCGCCTGGACCGCCACGTAGCTGAAGCCCAATGGGTCGTCGGCTTTGAAATAGGCTTCCTCGTTGGCGAGGTCAAGTCCGAACCGTCCGTCTTCCATTCGCCATACCGAGACGTGAGCCAGCGGCCACACGCCCAATGAACCCTGGCTGGTCAAGAGCTCGAGGGTCCCCCCATCCACCCGCAGATCAACGCTGATATCGGCCGGGTAATCCCGGACCGCCAAACGCCCCCGATATTTGAGCAACCCGCTCATACCCGCATCGCCTCCCAATGCCTTTCGCCTTGCCCTTGATGAGCTGTGGAAATCTAGTCCAAATTTTTGCACTGTGGGCGGGCGAGCAAGGTTTCGGTTCGGGTTAGCTTCTAGGCGATGATCACCGTCGTAGCTACCGAATCGCGCCGCCGCAACCTCCCCCATGCCTTTCCGGTGCTGGTCGGCTGGGAGGCGGCCGTACCCGGATTCCAAGCCTCCTTGGCCCGGGGGGCGGCGGCCTTGGAACAGCAAGGATTCACCGGCAAGACCGGCCAGGTGGCCAACCTCGACCAGGGTCTGATTGCCGTCGGAGTAGGTGAGGAAGCCTCCGCCGACTCGCTCCGGTCCGCCGCCGGTTCTCTCGCTCGCTCACTCGGCACACTCGATCGGCTCGGCACCAGCCTCCATGCCGTGGCGATTGATGGAGCGCTCGACGCCGTGGTGGAAGGTTTCGCCTTAGGCGGCTACACGTTCGACTCGTACAAGAGCGCCCCCCGTCGTCACCATGTCGTCGAGGTCGCTGGCGTATCGCAGCGAGACGTCGACAGAGCCATGGTGGCAGCGAACGCCGAAATCTTCGCCCGGGACCTGATCAACACCCCGGCCGCCGACAAAGCACCGGCCGTCCTTGCGGAGCGGATTGCCGATCACGCCGTCGCCGCCGGGGTGGCAGTCGACATCTGGGACGAGCAGCGGATCGAACTGGAGAAGCTGGGAGGGCTGCTGGCGGTGGGGGCCGGGTCACATCGGGCCCCCCGGTTTGTCCGCCTGTCTCATCGCCCGCGGAGGTCGGGGGCCCGGCTGGCGATGGTGGGCAAGGGGATCGTTTTCGATTCGGGTGGGCTGTCATTGAAGCCCGCCGACATGATGGAGCAGATGAAGACCGACATGTCGGGAGCGGCGGCGGTGGCCGGGGCAGTGGCGGCGATTGCCCGGCTGCGCCTGCCCGTGACGGTTGAGGGTTATCTGCCGTTGACCGACAACATGCCGGGAGGGGGAGCGACCCGTCCGGGCGACATCATCAGATATCGCAACGGCCGCACCATCGAGGTGCTCAACACCGACGCCGAAGGCCGGCTGGTACTCGCCGACGGGCTGATCCTCGCTGCCGAAGGTGAGCCCGACCTCTTAGTGGACATCGCCACCTTGACCGGAGCGCAACGTATCGCCCTAGGCGACAGGGTCGGGGCGGTTTTCGGCACGTCACCTAACGATGTCGACCTGGCGGTGGCGGCGGGGGCAATCGCCGGTGAAAGGTTCTGGCCGATGCCGATCGTCGACGACTACACCCACCTGATCGAGTCCGAAGTGGCCGACGCCAAGAATA
>JBQTHI010000019.1:0-4228 GCA_052390035.1 Actinomycetota bacterium
GCCCTACGAGGAACCGCGCCAGCACTTCCGTTTCGATGTCAACGAGATAACTAATGACCTGGTCGAGACTCGGCGCCCGTCGTCCTACTTCGTTCCGATCCCCCCCACCAAATGGTCGAAGGCACAGCAGGCCTTCGAGACCGACTGGACGGCCGAGCGGGTCGAGGAGAACACGGACATCAACCGGATACGCGAACAGGTGAGCCTTTGGCGTCAGGGGGGCCGCCAACACATCACGGCCACGACGCGGCGAGCCCAGTCCGGAGGCGGATTTCGACGCTTTCCCTCAGGTGCCCCTGGTCGTCATCGGTCAGGACCCCGAGGCCGTGTTCCTCAGCAAGCAATTCGTCGAAAACGGAGGAAAGCAGGCCGCCGAAACACTGAACGACTTCTGGCAGGAGGGCCTACATTTCTACGCGAGTCTGTCGGCTGACTCCCGTTCCGTGGTGGCAACCGGCACCGGGATGAACATGGTGGTTTGGGATCGCGCCGACCTCGTGGTCGAGGAGGTGCTCGACCTGTTGAGGCATGGCTCCTAGCAAGCCCGTCGCCGGGGTGAGCTGGCACCAGGTGCTCGCCTGGCGGATGAAGCGACACCTCCTCGATCCCGTCGGTGCATTGCCCATCGCCGGGGTTGTGCGTCGCCTGTGTGGCGTCCAGGCACAGGTGGCATCGGCCGCCGAACTGGCGGTGCGGGTCAGGCGAAGGACCAGCCGACCTGGCGAGGTGACCCGTGCACTCGCCGACGGGCGTCTGATCAAGACCTGGGCCATGCGAGGAACGTTGCATCTGCTGACCCCTGAAGACGGCGGGGCCGTTCTCTCGGTGATCGCCGCCGGCCGCTCCTGGGAGCGGCCCAGCTGGCAGCGCTACTTCGGGGTTACCCCGGACACGATGGAGGAGCTGCGGGTGGCGGTCCGGGAGGCGCTCGACCACGCCACGCTCAGCCGCGAGGAACTGGTGGCAGCCATCACCGCCCGGCCCAGGCTGTCTCACGTTGGTGAGCAACTGCGTTCGGGATGGGGCACACTGCTCAAGCCGCTCGCCTGGCAAGGAGACCTGTGTTTTGGACCGAGCCGGGGCACCCGTGTCACCTTCACCCGCCCGGAGACTGCCAGCCCTCGTTGGGCGGGCATCCCTGATCTCGAGGATGCGGCGCCAGCCGCCATCGTTGCTTATCTCGGCGCTTACGGACCCGCAAGAGCTGAAGCCTTCGGCACGTGGCTCGCCGGAGGATGGTTCGGTCAACGCCAACTCAAAGCCTGGTTTGCCGGCTTGGGCGATCTGCTCGCCCCGGTCGAGGTCGAGGGAGACCCTGCCTACCAGCTTGCCGAGCACCTCGATGACCTGATGAAAACCCAGCCCACACCGGCCGTGCGACTCCTCCCCGGATTCGACCAGTACGTCCTCGGACCCGGCACCGCCGACGTTCACCTCGTACCACCGGGGCGGCGCAAGGCAGTGAGCCGGCAGAGCGGTTGGATCGCACCAGTCGTGGTAGCGAGCGGTTCGGTGGCGGGAACTTGGGACATGGATCGAGAACATCTGCGCATTGGCTGGTTCGGGGAGAAGGGCCGGCCGCCCAAGAGAGCGCTGGCGACCGAGACGGAGCGAGTGTCGGCGATCCTCAATCGGGATCTCTCTATGCAGATCACCGTCGTCTAGGATTGGCGATCGGCTTCCCCCGGTGGCCGGCAGCCCGTGACCCTATCGGCTGAGACTCCTCCCGCCTCCGATAACGACCACCTGTCCGGTCACATAGCTCGAAGCGTCACTCGCCAAGAACGCCACCAGTTCGGCCACCTCCTCGGGCTGCCCCATCCTTTCGAGAGGAATTCCCGAAACCATCTTCGCCCGGATCTCCTCCGGAATTGCCATTGCCATCTTGGTGCCGATTAGGCCGGGAGCAACCGCGTTCACTCGGATGCGGGGTGCTAGCGACAGCGCCAGTGCCCTGGTGAGACCAACGAGGCCGCCCTTCGACATTGAGTAGTTGAACTGGCCGAAGTTGCCCAGATAGGCCCGCGAGCTGATGTTGACTATCGCTCCCTCGTTCATCATGGGGGCCAGGCGATCGGTGAGGCGAAACGGCACTCCCAGGTTGACATCGAGTACGGCCTCAACATCTTCGTTACTGAGGTTGACCAACCGGGCGTCGCGGGTTATCCCGGCGTTGTTGACCAGAACTCGAGGTGACGGGCCTTGCCTAACGGCGTTAACGACCATGTCCATGCCGGCCTCGGAGGTGAGGTCGGCTTGCACCGGGACCACCGTCGCACCGCCCGCCTCCAACGTGGCCGCCACCTCTCCCAGCCGGGGTGACAGGTCGATCGCCACCACCACCATCTCCTGACCCAGCCGGGCGCATATGGCCTCTCCGATACCACCGGCGGCGCCCGTGACCACGACCGCCCCTTTCATGGAAGCGCCTTTCCGAGGTGGCCGGACCCGAGCCGGACCAACTCTCCCTGCGGACCACCCGGCGACGACAACCGGGCGACCCACTCGGCTACCGCTGGCGAATCGCTGGTGCTCTCGATTGCGACCACGTTGACCGGGATCCCGGACTTGACCTGTTCGAGGGCGGCGGTGCGGGCCGCCGACAGCAAGGCGCAGGCAACCGTCGCCCTGCCAGTGCCGTTGCGACCGAGCAGGTCGTCCGAGTCCACCACATAGGCCACCGATCCCCCGGCGGCGATGGCTGTCCGGGTGGCTGCGAAAGCTTCGAGCAGCTCGGCGCGCACTTTGTTCCAATCGTCGACCGTCGCGGGGTCGGTGACAAAGACCAGCGAGGGATCGGCGATGACGCGACTTAGGGCCTCCGATAGGTCAGGCCGGGGGCAGCGGATCAAGGGTGGCCGCCGAGGCGGGCGAGCCCGGCATTGGCCAGTTCGGCGATACCCTGGCGGGTAAACCCGAGCGAGGCGAGCACCTCCTGGGTGTGCTGGCCGAGTACCGGCGCGTGGGTTTGCGATCTGGCCGGTGCGCCGTCGAGGCGGAGCGGCGAGCCCTGGGTGCGGACCATTCCCGCCACCGGATGATCAAACTCGACCATCATCTCGTTGTGGAGGACCTGGAGGTCGCTGAAGACCTCCGGTAGCGCCATGATCCGTCCAACCGGAAGCCCCGCGGCCCCCAACTTGCTCATCCAATGTGCAGTGGACTGTGTGAGGAGTACGCCTCCGAGCACGGACGCCAGCACTTCGCGATTGGCGACCCGCAGCTCGTTGTTGCGATATCCGGGATCCGATGCCAGGCCTTCCAACCCGAGAACGCGGCATAAGTCGCGGAAGTGACGATCGGAGACAACCGCCACGTTCACATACCCGTCGGCGGTGGCAAAGGTCTGATTGGGGCCGGTCACCGGCGAGGCGGTGCCGGTCCGAGGCGGCTGGCGCCCCCCTGCAAAGTATTGAGCGTTCCATCCGGCTTGAACTGCGATGAGCCCGTCGCGCAACGACACTTCTATTAGCCGGCCGCCCCCTTCCGCATCGGCCAGGCAGGCGCTGATGGCGAGGGCGGCATTGGTGCCTGCCACGAAGTCGGCGATGGTGGTGGCGGTCTTGTGCGGACCATCACCTTCCGACCCTGCCAAGGACATCATCCCCGATTCGCCCTGAAAGACCAGATCGATTCCCGGCCGGTCGGCGTCGGGTCCGGTGGTTCCGAAGGCCGAGATGACGGCGTAGAGCAATTCGGGAGCTGCGGAGCGGAGAGAGTCATGACCCAGCCCCATTCTCTCCATCGCTCCCCGGCGCAGGTTGTTGACCACCACGTCCGATCGCCGGCAGAGCTCGAAGAGCGCTGCGGCGACACTGGGGTCTTTGGGGTCGACCGCCACGCTCCGCTTGCCGCGGTTGATCGCCATGAAGAAGGCGCTCTCTCCGTTCTGATAAGGCCCGATCTCCCGAGCTAGGTCTCCAGAGGTCGGCTCAACCTTGGTCACCTCGGCTCCCAGATCGGAAAGCAGCATCCCGCAGTAGGGAGCCGCCACCAGATTCCCGAATTCGACTATGTGCGACCCGGATAGGGGCCCAGGGCGGTGAGGAACCGTCAAACCCGTTCCAGCAGCATCGAGACCCCCTGGCCAACTCCGACGCACATGGTGGCCAGCCCGTATCGACCGCCCCGCTTGACTAGTTCGTGCACCAAAGTGGTGAGGATCCTCGCTCCCGAAGCGCCCAGGGGATGGCCGAGGGCGATCGCCCCACCATTGACGTTGACGATG
>JBQTHI010000020.1:0-24102 GCA_052390035.1 Actinomycetota bacterium
TGGCGGTTGTGGTTATCGCCGTGGACGGACTGCCCTTAAAGGAAACTCTGACCGCGCTCTCCAGGCACGTTTTTGCGCCCGCCCAGGTGCTGGTGGTCGGTGGGGAGGAAACCGCCGCGAGCGGAGACGTAACGGACACGTATGACCCTCCTCCCCGAGTGGTCCCGAGTCCCGAAGCCGTTCTGAGTGGGCTCGATCAGACTGTGAGCTTCGTCTGGTGGATCCACGGTGACACCCGGCCTCGTCCCGATGCCCTTCAGGCCCTGATCCGGGAGACGATTCGCAACGATGCCGGGGTGGGCGGTTCGAAGATCCTGATCGACGGCACGGGCGACGAGCTCGAGTCGGTGGGAGGGGCGACCGACGTTTTCGGTGAGCTGTACAGCGGTCTTGATGCAGGCGAGCTCGATCAGGAGCAATACGACGTGGTAAGGGAGGTTGGATTCGTTTCCCCGGTCTCGCTTTTGGTGAGAAGAGACCTCCTCAAGGGTCTGGGCGGGCTCGACCGCAGCCTGCCGGTTCAGGCGGCCGGCGTCGATCTTTCCCAGCGGGCACGGGTGGCAGGGGCCAAGGTCATCGTGGTTCCTTCCTCTGAAGTGTTTCACCGGCGCCACTGCGCCGATCAGAGCCCGGGATGGAGAGAGCAAGCCGGTCGCCACAAGGCGATGCTGGTGGCGTACCGCCCGCTCAGCCTCATCTGGGTGATACACATCGGGATACTCGCCGGCCTGGCGGACGGAATCGCTCAGCTGGGGCTTGGCCGTCTCCGTCCGCTCCTTGCCACGATCGCAGGATGGATATGGACGGCAGGCCAACTCCCTTCGATCGTCGCCGCCCGCAGGCGGCTGGCTCGAATTCGTCGGGTGGGCGATGTGGAGTTGTTCCGGTTCCAGGTACGCGGCGCCGTACAACTGAGAAACACCCTTTCCGAACTATCCCAACGCTTCGGGAGAGCCCTGGCCGAAGAGGAGGTGGACGAGCTCGCCGAACGAGCCCGACATGCCTGGCGGAGGCCGTCGTTTGTTGCGGGAGCTGTGTCGGCTCTGCTGGCGCTGGTTGCCACCCGCCGCATTTGGTTCATCGGTCTGCCCCAGGCCGGCTTCGGCTTGAACCCGGTCGGGACCTCCGGATTCGCTGCCAGCTACGGCGGCGGCTGGGATCCCGCCGGGTTGGGTGGGCCGCTGCCCGCCGCTCCGGTGACGGCGCTTGGCGAGCTGGCCAATCTGCTGCTCGGCAACCGCCCCCGGCTGGCCGGCGCCTTATTGACCCTGCTGGCGGTGGCCTCCGGTCTCATCGGCATGGCCCGCCTGGCCCGTCGGGCCGGCGCCGGCGCCGCCGGTGGGCTGATAGCCGGGTGGGTGTTCGTTGCCGGCGCCGCCGCCTCGGCGATCTTTGCCACCGGTGCCTGGCCGGCGCTGCTTGCCGCCGGCGCCCTCCCTTGGGCGCTCGACGCCGTGTTCGCTCCATCGGTTGGTGATTGGCGGCGTCGGCTCGGCAGGTATGCCCGCGGTGGGCTGGCCGGCGGATTGGTGGCTGTCGCCTACCCGCCGATGTTGGTGATCGTCCCGATAGCTTCACTGGTGTGGGCGGCAGCGTCGAGACGCCCCGGCGCCATTGCCTCGGGGTGGGTGGTAACCGCCCTCGGCGCCGGGCTCATCGCTCCCTTTGTCATCGCGGGCGACCTGCTGCCGATGCTGAGCACCGGGACGCAACCGTCGTTAGAGCCGGGTTGGATCTGGGCGGCACCGCTCGGTGTAGGTGCCGTCGTCGCCGCCTTGTTAACCAACCGGACCCACCTCCCAGGTGCCTGGTTTGGCGGAATTCTTGGAGTCGGAGGATGGCTGGTGGCCTCTCTTCCCTCGCTTTGGCCGGGGTCAGTTTTGGTCGGTCTGATGGCGGCATCCCTCGGCACCGCACTGTTGGGAGCCGTGCTGTCCGAGGTCGACCGGCGGCCCGCATGGCGCCGCGTCGCCGGCCTGGCGGCTGCCGCCCTGTTGGCGGTGCCCACCGCCGGCGCCATCGCCAAGGGGAGCATTGGATTGCCCCCCGACCAATGGTCAGGGACGCTCGACTTTGTCAACTCCTTGGCCGGAGATGAAGGGCCGGGTCGGGTCCTGCTCATCGGGCCGGCCCCATCCCTGCCCGGCTCGAGCCGTTTTGTGAATGGGATTTCCTACAGGCTGATTGACAACGGTGCGCCCAGTCTCGAACAGGCCTATTTGCCGCGGCCGGGGGCCACCGACCTCACCTTGCAGCAGGCCATTGCCGACCATTTGATGACCGGTGTCGACCTTCGCCCCGGCCAGGCTCTCAGCCAGTTCGGAATCGAGTGGTTGGTGATCCTTCCCGATAGTGGACTACCGGCCGACGCCCTCGAACGTCAGGTCGATCTCATCTCCCGGCCGCTCAACCCCGAGTTGATGGTGTATGAGAACCTGGTGAAAGGCGGGATCGCCGTAACCGACCGGGGAGCTAACTGGATCCCGGAGGGAGGAGAATACGTCGGATCACCCGGACCGGGACGAGTCCGCTTGGCGATCAATCCCCACCCCGGCTGGAATCCCGAAGGGTCGGTCATGGACGGCTGGGTGCAATCGGTGTCCGCCGAGATGGGTCGGGCCTACTTCGATCCTGATTCCCTGATCCGATGGAGCGGGTGGTTCGCTTTGACCTTGATGACCACCCTCATCGCCACCGCCTACTGGGGTCGGTCGGGCCGGCCGGCCTCTCCGAAACCAGGCCGTCCCAAACCCACATCCGACCAAGCCACTTCATGATCGCTTTCGCCCGTCGCTTCGGTCTAATCGCGCTCGCCGGGGCCGGGTTGACCACCGCCTTACTGGTCCCAACCACCCCCGCACCCGTAGAAGTTTCCCTGCCGGCCGTCGGCGCCCCCCCTTACGTCGTCTGCCCGGCGGCGCTTTCCGGGGGCGGATTCACCACCCGTCTTGGTCTCTTCAGCGAAACCGACACAACCGGTCACCTCACCGCCGTTGCCACGTCGGATGTGCCCTTCACATTCGAGATCGGGGCCAATGGATCAACCCAGGTCGGGGTAGAGGACCTTGCCGAGCTCGGGGTGACTCCCATCATGGTCGAGCCGGGGGCGATCGGCGCGGCCACCTTGGCCCGGGCGGGTGGCCAGGCCGGGTTAGCCGGGTGCGGCGCGGCATCTCGAGAATCGGTGGGTGTGCTCGGCCTGGCGACAGGGCAAGGAGAGAGATCGAGTCTGATCCTCGTCAACCCGTTTGCGGTCGAAGCCACGGTGCGGTTGGCGGGAACGAGCGAGTTCGGACCTGACACCCCGACCGAGCTCGAGTTGATCCGCGTTCCGCCCAACTCGAAGATCGAGGTGGTCCTCGACGAACAAATGCCCGGGCGAGAGAGTTTGAGCTTTTCGGTGGATGCCGAAACCGGGGCAGTGATTGCTGCCATGTACAGATCGGGCCCGAACGATGTCGCCACCTCTGGCGCCATCGCCGGGGCGACCGAGTGGTTCCTTGCCCTTCCCGACTTCGGGTCCGATGGAAACCTGACCATCCGCTCGTTGAGCGAGATCGACACCACGTTTCGCATCGATCGGTTCGATGCCAGCGGAGCGATCGAAGACGCCGGAGCAGGCCAATTGGGTCCTTCCGGCCCGGTGCGGTACGACTTGTCGGAGTTGGCGGAGGCCGGGGAGGGCCTGATCCTGGCCGCCACCGAACCGGTGGCGGCGGCCGTCACCTACACAGGCGACGTGTTACGCATCGTTTCCCCGGCCGCATCGACAACCGCCGGCCGGTGGGCGATCCCGGTATCGGCGCTGGCATCGGAAGGGCAGACCGCGATCTGGATCTTCAACCCGTTTGAAACCACGAGCGCCATCGTCGCGTCACTCGCCGGGCGTGTGGAGCGAACCATCGACCTCCCGGCCGGGACAACCGTCGGCTCGTTGTTCTCCCTGCCCGATGGAGCGGGTGCGATCGTGACTGCCCGCGCCCCGGTGGCGGTCTTCTACGGTGTCCTCAGCGGCTCGACGGCCGCCATGAACCCGGCGGTGCCATTGGAATGAGTGAAGAGATCATCCGCTGGTTGGTGCTCGGCGGACTCGCCCTCGCCGTTGCCGCCGCGGCGTGGCGGGCGAGGCGCGTCAGTTATGGTCGACCGGTCCCGCTTCCTCCGACGGTTCATTCGTCAGGGCTCGGCCCCGGGGTTCACTTCTTCTCCTCATCTACTTGTTCGACCTGTGTCGAGGCCCGGAAGGTTCTGGCGGGCATCTACGGGAGCGGCTACTCCGAGATCCGTTACGAGGATGATCCGGTGGGCTTCGGACGTTTTGAGATGGGCTCGGTCCCAGCTGTCGTCGTGATCGACCCCGACGGAGGTTCGTACATGATCAAAGGTGTGCCCCGGCGCCGCGATCTCCCTCCCTCCGGCGACGGTCCTTGAACGGAGCACTCCGTCTTCCTAGCGTGGGCCCATGTTCCCGTCTTGCGTGCGCTGCAACACCCCGGCCTCATCTCTCATGACATACTCCTATTCGGATCGGCACCTTTGGGTCGACGACCTGCATAGAAATGAAGATGTTTCCTATCCGATGTGTGCAGTGCATGCCGATCGGTTGAGCCCACCGATCGGGTGGACTCTGACCGACCGAAGGACCGTGTCGAGGCTGTTCGCACCGCTCGAAGTCGCCTAAATGGCGCTTCACCGCGATCTTCTCGACGCGGTTCGCGACCTCGACCAACATGACCTTCGCCGCCTGCTGATTCTCACCCAGGCACAGCTCGAGCGAGATGGTGTGCTCGGGCCCGGCAACCGTTCCCGGGTGAAGTTGCGCAGTCAGATGGTCAGATGCGGCAAACCCACTTGTGCCGCCTGTCCGCACGGGCCGTATTGGTACGCATACTGGTGGGATCAGGGCAAACGGCGCAGCCGGTACGTCGGCCGACTCCTCGACGAGGGATAGGCCGGAACCCGGTTCTAGAGGAGCCAAGCGCAGGTGACTAAAGGGGGATCCGTGCTTCTGTATCCGGCCCCCTTTTCCGGTGTATTAGCGCCCCTTCGTTACCATCCCCCCCTCATGGATTGTCCGCAATGTGGGATCACCGACGTGATCGAAATCAAGCACCGACTGCCGGACGGGTCGGAGGTGCACTTCTTCTCATGTCATCGGTGCGAAGAGAAGTGGTGGGATCAGGCGGGCAAGCCGCTCGAACTTCGGCAGGTGCTGGAATTGGTCCGCAAGGTAAGAGACTGATCGACTCATGCAGGCGGCGGCTTCGCCTCCGACCTTCCGGCGCTGGGTCCCGCTGGTCGTGGTGCTGGGCATCGCCGCCGTCATCCTGGCGGTGGTCAACCCCCGGCTCCTCTTAACCGCCAACACTCCGTCCGGTGGCGACATGGCCGCCCACGTGGCGGTGCCCGCATACCTGCGCGATGTGCTTCTTCCCCAGGGTCGGGTGCTCGGATGGTCCCAGGATTGGATGGCCGGTTACCCGGTCTTCTACTTCTACTTCCCGTTGCCCTCGCTGGTGGTCGTGCTGCTCGACTTGCTGCTCCCGTACGGGGTGGCCTTCAAACTGGTCGTGATCGCCGGTCTGATCGCCACCCCCCCGGCCACCTACTTTCTCGCTCGGGCCCTGCGGTTCGGACGACCGGTCGCCACGGTGGCTGCGGGCGGCGGAGCCGCCTTCATTTTCATGGAGAGCTTCACCATCTACGGCGGCAACGTGACATCCACCATGGCCGGCGAGTTCTCCTTTTCATGGTCGTTTGCTCTCTCCCTCGTCTTCCTGGGACTGTTGATCAAGTCGATTCGTGACTCTCCGCGCTATCAGCCAGCCGCCGCTCTCACCCTGGCCGCGGCCCTGCTCTGCCACGTCATCACCGTGATCGCCTTCATGGCCGCCAGCCTCTCGGTGTTGCTGTGGAAGGGAGCCTGGCGACGTGCCGTACCGGTGTGGATCGGCGGGTTTGTCATTGCGGGCTTCTGGTTCCTGCCGCTGCTGGCCCGGCTCGGATACAGCTCGGATATGGCTTGGACCCCACTGCGAACATGGGAGGACCTGTTTCCCCTGGAGATATGGCTGCTGCTCCCGGCGTCGGTGGGGGGGGCGTTGTGGACCATGCGGCGCACCCCTCGGGTTCTTCCCGTCCTCGCCCTGACTTTGCTTCCCCTGATCTATTACCCGCTCCCGACCGCCTTGCCCGATCTGCTGCCGGGCATCTTCAACGCCCGCTGGAAACTCTGGAATGGGCGTCTCCTTCCGTTCTGGTATTTCGGGGTGTGTTTCTTTGCCGCAGTGGGATTGGCGGGCCTGATCGTCTGGCTCGCCCGCCGGCTTCCGGCCCGGATGTCCGGGATCGCCCCGCGGGCCATGGCGCTCGTGGCTGGAACGGTTGCCGCCATCCTCCTCGCCCGCGAGCCCCTCGTGCCTCGCATAGTGCCCTGGGCCCTCGGCATCGGGATCGCCGGCTCTTTGCTCGGCTCGCTCTGGTGGTTACGCCCGGTCGACACCCGGGCCTTCCTCGCCGTTACCGCCGCGGGGCTTTTGACCCTCGGGTCCCTGGCCGGGATCACCCTTATGAACGGATGGGCGCGCTGGAACTTCGGTGGTTACGAGGGCAAGCCCAAGTGGCCCGAATACGAGGCGCTGATGGCCACCGCCGCCACCCTCCCCCCGGGCCGCATCCATTGGGAATACGCCCAGACCATGCAGGATTACGGCTCGCCCATGGCCCTCATGCTCTTCCCCTATTGGACCGAGCAGGTTCAAGACTCGATGGAGGGGCTTTTCTTCGAGTCGTCGCTCTCTACGCCCTTTCATTTCCTCAATCAGGCTGAGATGAGTCTCAACCCTTCCAGTCCCATTCCCGGCTTGACGTATCACCGGTTCGACTTCGACCGTGGCATCCCTCACATGCAGACCTTTGGTGTCAGCTACTACATGACCTACACCCCCGAGGCCAAAGCCGAGGCGGACACTCACAACGAACTGACGGAGACCAAGTCCACCGGCCCGTTCACGTTCTATGAGGTCAGCGACGCTCCGCTGGTGGAGTCGGCTACGTATCAGCCCGCCGTATACCAGGGGCCGCACGACAGCCTCGTCACACGTCTGGGTGGAGTGTTCGGCATCGGTCCAGGCGACGACCAGCAGACCTTCGAGCAGTTTTCCCTTGACTGGTATGGCAGCATCGAGCTGCTCGACCATTGGATCACTACCGACGGACCACCGTCATGGCCCAGAGTCACCTCGCTCGAGCAACTCGGCTCGATGGCGACGATCGATTCCACCGCCGCCACGGTTAGCGATATAACGGTGGAAAGCGACCGGATTTCGTTCCACACTGATGCGGTCGGCGTTCCCCATCTCGTAAAGGTGTCGTATTTCCCCAATTGGAAGGCGACCGGCGCCGAAGGCCCATTCCATGCCGGGCCCTCCTTCATGATCGTGATCCCGACTCAAGCTCAGGTGGTATTGGAGTTCTCCAACACCGTGGTCGAGAACGTTGGGTGGGGCCTAACCATCATCGGCCTGGGCGGCGCGGGGGCGGGGATCGCTCGTTCACGGATCATCCGTCGAAAAGGGAAACGAACATCATCCTGACTCTTAGCCCCGCTTGATCCTCCCGGTCATGGTCCACAACAGCAGCCGAAGGGTGTCCCGGCCCATCTGCCAGAGCATGGTCGGTCGCAGCGGTGCGGTGGAGGCGGTCGGTCCCAACTCGACCGGCGCCTCGATCAAACGAAACCCGGCCCGATGGGCGCGGAGGAGCAGCTCCAAGTCGTAGGCGTATCCGTGGATCCTCACCTGCGGTAGAACCAGCTCGAGCACCGGGCGACGAACCAGCTTGAGTCCGGTCTGCGTCTCCTGCACAGGGAGGCGGAACACCCCAACGGCCATCAGGGCAAAGATCCGGCTCAAGAGACGCCGGGCCCAGGGGTAGCTCCCACTACCCATAGAGCGGCGTTTGGCGCCGACCAGCACATCGGCGCCGCCCATTCGCTCGATGAGTGGCGGCACCTGTTCTGGGGGCAGGTCGAGATCGGCGTCGAGAAACAGGATGAGATCACCGGCTGTGACCCGAAAGCCGGTGAATAGGGCTTCCCCTTTCCCCCGGTTGCTGTCGTGCCGGATGATCTGCACGGCGCCGGTTTGCCGGTTGACGGTCTGCTGCTCGCCTGGCTGAAGGTTGGACAGGTCGGTGACTGCCTGCTTGGCCTCCAAGTAGGTGTGGTCGGTGCTGCCATCGTCCACGACGACGAGTTCGATCGGTCCGACCGCGTCCAGGGCGGCCGCCACCCTTCGGATGTTGGCTCTGATCACCGGCCCGAGCTGGTAAGCCGGCATGACCACGGAGAGGGCCGGCCGGGAGGGTGAGGTCATCGGGGCGGCAGTGTACGGCCCATCGTTGGGGAGCCTCCGGGATCCCCTTGACCCGCGGCCTTCGCCTGCCTGGCCGGCCCCATACAATCGTTTCCTCGCATTTCACGAAGGACACCATGGGTGGAGTTTTCAAGGCCTACGACATCAGGGGGCGAACCGACAACGGTGAGCTGACCGCCCAACTCGCTCGCCAGGTCGGGGCGGCGTTCACCCGGCTCACCGGCGCCCGCGAGATTGCGGTCGGCTGGGACTGCCGGGAGTCGTCACCGGCTCTCTCCTCGGCGCTTATCGATGGGATAACCGGTCAGGGAGTCTCGGTCCTTTCTCTCGGGCTGGTTGCCACCGACACCGTCTACTACGTGTCCGGCTCCCGCGGCCTCCCCGGGGTGATGATCACCGCCTCCCACAACCCGGCCAACTACAACGGCATCAAGCTCTGCCGGGCGGGGGCGGCACCGGTCGGACAGGACACCGGCCTCGGGGAAATCGAAAAGATGATCGACGATCCGTTGCCGGCCGCCACCCGGCGCGGTCAGGTGCTGTCCTTCGATGCCCGCGACGGTTACATCGCCCATCTCCTGTCGGTGGTCGATCCCCGCCAAATGGCACCTCTACGGGTGGCGGTCGATGGTGGAAACGGTATGGCGGGAGTGGTGGTCGAAGGGGTGTTTGCCCAGATCCCCCCGTCCCTGATCGGGTTGTACCTCGAGCCGGATGGGACCTTTCCCAATCATCCCGCCGACCCGATCGACCCGGACAACCTCATCGACCTGATCGGACTGGTCAAGGGAGAACAGGCGGATCTAGGGGTAGCCTTCGACGGCGACGCCGACCGAGCCTTTTTCGTCGACGACGCCGGCGAACCGCTCTCGGGAAGCACCACCACGGCCTTGATCGCCCGCTGGTTTCTTGCCCGGCGGCCGGGCGCCACCATCGTCCACAACCTGATCACCTCACGGGCCGTGCCCGAATTGGTACGGTCGCTTGGAGGCAACCCGGTCAAGACCCGGGTCGGCCACTCCTTCATCAAACAGGTGATGGCCGAGACGGGGGCGGTCTTCGGTGGTGAACATTCGGGTCACTACTACTTCCTCGACAACTTCCGAGCCGACTCGGGGATGCTGGCCATGCTGGTGCTGCTCCAGGTCATCTCCGAGTCGGGGCAACGACTGTCGGAGCTTCGCCGGGACGTGGAGCCATATAGCGCCTCGGGCGAGATCAACTTGAAGGTATCGGATCAGGCGGGAGCACTGGAGCGGGTGGCCGCCGCCTTTCAAGATGCCGAGATCGACCATCTAGACGGGCTCACGGTGTCATGGTCGGACCGGTGGTTCAACCTGCGGCCGTCAAACACCGAACCGCTGCTCCGGCTCAACGTCGAAGGACCGGACCCGGCGTCGGTGGAGGCGCTGGCCGGACGGGTTCGCGATCTGGTGGAGAAGATGTGATGGGATTGATCGACCCGATCCTGGCCGAGATCCTGGTCTGCCCCGTCGACCACGGGGACCTCGATCAGGACCAAGAGGCCTCCCGGCTGGTATGCCGGGACTGTGGTCGTCGCTACCCGGTGGAGGACGGCATCCCGGTGATGCTGGTGGAGGAGGCCGAGTTGCCCGAATCGAATGCCGATGGCGTTTGAGGAGATGGTGAAGATGGTCGCCGGGTTGGGCGACCAGCTGCGGTGGGCCGAAAACCAGGAGGTTCCCGGTGTCCCCCCGGCTTCGATCTTTCTCGTGGCCGGTATGGGTGGCTCCGGAATTTCGGGAGACCTGGTTGGCGGTTTGTCACACCAACTCGTGACGGTTCACAAGAGTTATGGCCTGCCCGGGTGGGCCCGAAAAGCCCGTCCCCAGGTGGTGGCCGTGTCCTATTCGGGCAACACCGAAGAAACCCTGTCATCGGTCGAAGCCGCAGCCACCTTGGGCCTCGTCCCCTATGTCGTGACCGGGGGAGGGCGGCTGAGCGAGATGGCAACCACCAACGGGTGGCCGCTGGTCATGGTCCCGGCCGGCCTTCAGCCCCGAGCCGCCCTCGGATATTTGCTCGGCTCGCTCGTGCGGGTTCTCTTCGGCGCCGGCGCCCTCACCCCCGACGCTGGTTCACTCGGTCGGGCCGCCGATCTCGCCGACACCCTTGTCTCGGGGGCAGGCGACGGCTGGGCGCTGGCGGCCGATCTGGCCGATGGGCTGACCGGGCGGGTCGCGGCCATCTACGGATCAACCGGTCTGACCGCGGCCATCGCCCAGAGATGGAAGACTCAAATCAACGAAAACGCCAAATGGCCTGCCTGGCATTCGAACCTGCCCGAGCTCGACCACAACGAGATCGTGTCGTGGGGCTCGCTTAGCGAGTTGACCAGGAAAAGGGTAGGGATTATCGCTCTGCGAGACCGCGACGAACCAGATGAAGTGGCCGCACGCTTCCGTCACACAGCAACAGTCACCGCGAAGGATGTCGCCTGGGTCGGCGAGGTGTGGTCCCAGGGCGAAAGCCGCCTGGAACGACTAGTCAGCCTCTGTGTCGTGGGAGACTTGTTATCCCTCGAACTGGCTCGAGTGGCGGGGGTGGACCCAGTGCCGGTAGACGCCATTGAAACTCTGAAACGAAGAATGTCCGAGGAGCGCCAGGTGGGATCAACCCGATGAAATACGACGTGGCCGACCTGAGTCTTGCCCCAGAGGGTGCCCGGCGGATCGAATGGGCCCGGCGACGGATGCCGGTGTTGAACACGATCAGGGCGCGGTTCGCCAAAGAGGAGCCGCTGAAGGGGCTGATGGTGGCCGCCTGCCTTCATGTGACGGCCGAGACGGCCAATCTGATGCTCACCCTGCGGGAAGGGGGAGCCAAAGTTGGGCTGTGCGCGTCAAATCCGCTATCGACCCAAGACGATGTGGCGGCCGCCATGGTGAAGGCAGAAGTCCCGGTTTTCGCGGTTCGTGGTGAAGACGATGACTCCTATTACCAGCACATCAACGCCGTGCTCGACATGGAACCGGACATCACCATGGACGACGGCGCCGACCTGGCCACGCTTCTCCACACCAAGCGAACCGATCTCCACCCGATCGGCTCAACCGAAGAGACGACCACCGGTGTCATCAGACTGCGAGCCATGGCCGCCGATGGAACCCTCCGGTTGCCGGTGGTGGCGGTCAACGATTCGGCGACCAAACATCTCTTCGACAACCACTATGGAACGGGGCAGTCGGCGATGGACGGGATCATTCGCTCCACCAACATGCTCATGGCAGGTTCAACCGTGGCCGTCATCGGATACGGAGACTGTGGCCGGGGAGTTGCCGCCCGAGCGGCGGGGATGGGCGCCAAGGTCGCGGTGGTCGAAGTCGATCCGATCAGAGCGCTCACGGCGGCGATGGACGGCCACCGAGCGGTCACGGCCGACGATGCCGCCCGGATAGCCGATGTCTTCGTCACGGTGACGGGTAACAAACACGTCCTCCGTCGCCAGCACTTCGATCTGATGAAAGACGGAGCGATCCTGGCGAATGCCGGCCATTTCGACGTCGAGATCGATCTCGAAGTGCTCGGTGAGATGGCGCGGGACCGCCGCCCGGTGCGGCGCAACCTCGAGGAGTATGAGCTAGCCGACGGCCGCCGGGTCCTGGTGGTGGCCGAAGGTCGGCTGGTGAACTTGGGCGCCGCCGAGGGTCACCCAGCCGATGTGATGGACATGTCTTTCTCCAATCAGGCCCTCGCCGCCGAGTGGCTGGCCGATCGGGCCGGCACCCTCTCCCCGGGGATATACACCCTTCCCGAGGATCTTGACCGCGAGGTCGCCCGGATCAAGCTGGCGTCGCTGGGCGCAGGCCTCGAAGAGCTCACCGACGAACAAAAGGCCTACCTGGCGGGGTGGCGAGAAGGAACCTAGACCCGGGCGAATGTTCGTTTCGCCCGACAAGCGACACTGTCATGTGTCCCTCCCTTGGCGGACAATCGGCCGATGGTTTGTCTCGGCTGTCGGGTCATCTGCTTCTCGGGCCTGTGTTCGACCTGTGCCTCCGACCTGCGACCGGCGCCCGATCGTCTGGTCGATGGCGGACTGATCGTGCGGACGGCCTTCGCCCATCAGGGACCGGCGCGAGCTCTGGTCCACCATTACAAATACCGTGGAATCGACCGGGCCGGGCGCTTCCTGGCCGGCGCCATGGCCGGGTTGATACCACCTCGGGGGGTTTTGGTCCCGTTGCCCCGCGCCGGCTGGCGCCAGATGATGTACGGGATCGATCCAGCCCGGACACTTGCCGGTCATCTCGCCCGTCTCACCGGGCGGCCCACCGTTGACCTGCTGGAGACGTCCTGGTATTCGTCACCCCAGGCGGGGACATCAAGAAGCCGGCGCCATCCGCCGATCTTCACCCCCCGGTGGCCCGACTCCCTGCCCGACGCCATTGTGCTGATCGACGATGTGGTCACGACCGGGCATACGCTTCGTCAAGCCGCAACAGTCCTGGGCGAGGCGGTGGTTTGCGCCGTGACCGCAACTGCATCGGGTGACTAGTCTCGACGGGGGATGACCCGGATGGCCTCAGTAGGAGGGGAGTGATGGAAGTAAGGGTTCACACCAGAAACACCTCGATCGACGACCACTTCCGGACGGTGGCAATCGAGAAACTGGGCAAAGCCGCCAAGGTCTTTGAAGGCCAGGTGGGGGACATCGACGTCGAAGTTTCCGAGCAGCACAACCCCCGGCTGGCCGGCGAGCGTTACCGGCTCGAAGTGACCACCAAGGCCGCCAGCCACCTGATCCGGGTGGTCAGTTCCGCCCCCACCCCTGAGTCGGCGGTGGATGCCGCCGTCGATCGGCTCAACCTCCAGCTCCGCCGGCTCAAGGAGCGATTAATCGGCAAGCACCGCCGTTTGGCCACCAAAGCAGACTCCCTTCCGCCCGAATCAGAGGACTCCAACGAGATAGTTCGGGTTAAGCAATTCGTGATGAAGCCGATGACCGTAGAAGAAGCATCCCTGCAAATGGAGCTGCTCGGTCATGATTTCTACTCTTTTCTCAACGACGCCTCGGGTCGACAAAGCGTGCTTTACCGGCGCCGCGACGGGCGATTGGGCTTAATCGAACCGGCGTGAAGCAACCTTCTGTCCTGGTGGTCGACGACGCCCCGCTGTTTCAGGCGGGGATGGCGGCGGCGTTGAAAGACCAAGGTTTCAACGTGGTCGGCACCGTTTCCGACGCGCTGGCCGCCATCTCCGAAGCCCGCCGGCAGCGACCAGAGCTGGTGGTCCTCGACGTCTTGATGCCGGGTATTTCCGGTTTAGACGTGGTGGACAAGATCATCGACGCCTCGCCGGACTCACGGGTGGTGCTCCTCACCTCGAGCGAGTCGGAAGAAGACCTGCTTACCGCGATCAAGGCCGGCGCCGCCGGCTACATCGTCAAGGACACCCCATTCCCCAAACTTGTCGCCGCCATGCAGGACGTGGTGAGCGGCGGAGCGGTGGTGTCCCCCCGCATGGGCGGAAAGCTGTTTGAGATAGTCGCTCAACTCCTACGCAACCGTGAGCTGAACTCGACCCGTCGACCTGCCCTCACCGGTCGGGAGGTCGAGATACTGCAATGGGTGTCGGACGGGCGGACTTCGAGAGAGATTGGTGAGCAGCTCTTTATCTCCGAGAACACCGTTAAGAACCATGTCCGCAACATTCTCGACAAACTCGGCCTGCGCTCCAGGCACGAGGCGGTCCGCTATGCCGAAAGGGCCGGGTTGATCGACCGGCGCTGAGCTGCCAACCGGGCACGGGGTACCGAATAGTCGGGCGTTCCAATAAAATCGGTCTACCCCATGTCCATCTTCTCCAAGCTTCTCCGTGCGGGCGAAGGCAGGACTCTTAAAGAGTTCGAGTCACTTGTCGTCGAAGTCAATGCGTTGGAGGCTTCGGTCGAGTCCCTCACCGACCAAGGACTGGCAGACCGCACCGCTTCCTTCCGAGAACGTTTGGCCAACGGCCAGCCGCTCGACGATTTGCTGGTCGAAGCCTTCGCCACGGTGCGGGAGGCGGCCAAGCGGGTGCTCGGACAGCGCCACTTCGACGTCCAGATAATTGGTGCGGCTGCCCTCCATCGTGGAATGGTGGCCGAGATGAAAACTGGGGAAGGGAAGACCCTGGTCTCGACCATGCCCGCCTATCTCAACGCCCTCCCCGATAGGGGGGTCCACATCGTCACCGTCAACGACTACCTCGCTGCTCGCGACGCCGAGTGGATGGGAGCGATCCACCGGTTTCTGGGGATCAAGGTGGGATTGATCCAGTCCGGCATGACTCCGGCCGAGCGCCAGCCGGCATACCGGTCGGATATCACCTACGGCACCAACAACGAGCTGGGGTTCGACTACCTGCGCGACAACATGGCGATGCGCGACACCGATCGGGTGCAGAGGGGCCATGTCTACGCCATAGTTGATGAGGTCGACTCGATCCTGATCGATGAAGCTCGCACACCGCTAATCATCAGTGGCCGGCTGTCTGACTCGGCCCGCTGGTACCGAGACTTTGCCCGCATTGCCGAGCGGCTGCGCAAAGGCGAGCACTACGAGGTGGACGAGGCCAAACGGCAGGTGCTCACCACCGAAGAAGGGGTGGCGAGAGTCGAAGAGGTGCTGGGGGTCGAGAACCTCTACGACCACGCGGCGGTCGACTTTGTCCATCACCTCGAATCATCACTCCGGGCTAAGGAGCTCTACCACAAAGACGTCGAGTATCTGATCGATCAGGGTGAGGTGAAGATCGTCGACGAGTTCACCGGCAGGGTGCTCGAGGGGAGGCGCTATTCGGAGGGTCTCCACCAAGCGATCGAGGCGAAGGAAGGGGTGAAGGTCAAAGAGGAGAACCAGACCCTTGCCACCATCACCCTCCAGAACTACTTCCGTCTCTACGACAAGCTGGCCGGAATGACCGGTACGGCTCAGACCGAGGCCACCGAGTTGGCCCAGATCTATGGCCTGCAGGTGTTGGCGATTCCCACCAACGTGGCGGTCGCTCGTGCTGACGAAGCGGACCTCGTTTACAAGTCGGAGGAGGCCAAGTTCGGCGCGGTGGTCGACGATGTCGCCGCCCGCCACGAGGCGGGACAGCCGGTCCTGCTCGGCACTGTGTCGATCGAGAAGTCCGAGCGGCTATCTCGTCTTTTTGCCAAGCGGGGAATCCCTCACGAGGTATTGAACGCCAAACATCACGCTAGGGAGGCCGAGATCATCGCCCAGGCCGGGCGGCCAGGAGCGGTGACGGTCGCCTCCAACATGGCGGGTCGGGGAGTCGACATCATGCTCGGCGGCAACCCCGAAGGTCTGGCCATGATCGACCTCAAACGGCAGGGCCTGGCTCATGACCACGCCGACTATTCGACCAGGCTGACCGAAGCCACCCGGCGATTCCGCGAGCAAATCGCTCCTGACAAGAAGAAGGTCATCGAAAGTGGCGGGCTTTATGTCGTCGGAACCGAGCGCCACGAATCCCGCAGGATCGACAACCAGTTGCGGGGCCGGTCGGGTCGTCAGGGTGATCCTGGTGAGTCTCGGTTCTATCTCTCGCTGGAAGACGATCTGATGCGTCGTTTCTCGGGTGACCGGGTGGCATCGGTTATGGAAAGGCTGCGGATCCCCGACGATGTCCCAATTGAGGCGGGCATGGTGAGCAAAGCCATCGAGCGGGCGCAACACACTGTCGAATCGCAGAACTTCGACATTCGCAAGAATGTCCTCCAGTACGACGAGGTGATGAACCGCCAGCGCGAGGTCATCTACGAGTGGCGGGAGGAGCTGCTCGACTCGGAGGGTGGGGATCTTGTCGACGAGTGGATCGAGCTGGTAATCGCCGACACCGTTGAATCGGTTTTTCCCGACGAGCTTTCCCCATCGGAGTGGGATTGGGACCTGCTGAACAAGGAACTGGGGCAGTTTTATCCGGCGAAACTTGGACCCGAACAGTTTGAGCGCAACGCCACCGACGACATCGCCGAGCGGGCCATCGACGAGGCACGAGGGGCCTACGCCCTCCGGGAGCAGGAGCTGGGGACCGAGGTGCTCCGCCAGGTCGAGCGTCAGGTCATCCTGTCGGTGATCGACAACAAGTGGCGTGAACATCTCTCGGAGATGGACTATCTGCGGGCCGGGATTGGGCTGCGGGCGATGGGTCAGAGAGACCCGTTGGTCGAATACCAGCGCGAGGGTTACTCGCTTTTCAGCGAATTGGTCGAATCGGTGAAACGGGACACCGTTCGGTACCTGTTCCACGTTCAGCTTGTCCAGAACTCGGCTCCTCGTCCCGCCCCAGCAGTCGCTGCCCCTCGAGTGGGTGGCAAATCCAATAGCCGCGCTTCTACCGCGGTGCTCACCTCCAAGAAAGAGGCGGGCCGCAACGACCCCTGTCCGTGTGGCAGCGGCAGGAAATACAAGCGTTGCCACGGCGGAGCCGCCGCCGTGGACGCCGATCAGTAACCTCACTGTCACGAGATGATCGAGCACTCCGACCCCCGCGCCGCGATCGCTGACATGCGCCGAAGACTCGACGAAGCCAGGAGGTTCCTTTGACCTCGATGGCAAGCGGGCTGAGTTAGTCGGGCTCAAGGAGCAGGCGGCGGATCCAGGTCTCTGGTCCGATCCCGCCCGGGGGAAACAGGTGACCCAGCGGCTGGCCCGAATCGAGCAGACGGTCGCCCGGGTCGAAGGAATGGGTGCGGCCCTCGACGACGCCGAGGTGCTCTTCGAGCTGGCGGCGGAGGCTGAAGATGAGTCATCGCGGGCCGAGGTGTTGGCCGATCTGAGGCGGATCGAATCCGAGTTGAACACTTTGGAGCGCGAGTCACTTTTCTTCGATGAATACGACGATCACAACGCCATCCTCTCGGTTCACGCCGGGGCGGGTGGGGTCGATGCCCACGATTGGGCGGAGATGCTCGCCCGTATGTACCAGCGTTTTCTTGAAACGGCCGGTTTGACCGTGGCGATCGAAGAGCTAAGCGAGGGTGAAGAGGCCGGGCTCAAGTCGGTGACGATGACCGTTAGGGGGGATCACGCCTATGGCATCCTCGAGTCCGAGCGAGGTGTACATCGCCTGGTGCGGATCAGCCCGTTCGACGCCAACTCCCGCCGCCACACCTCGTTCGCCGGCGTCGACGTCGTGCCCGAATTGGAAGAAGCCGAAGGGGTGGAGATCGACCAGGACGACCTGCGGATCGATACTTTCCGGTCGCAGGGGGCGGGCGGCCAGCATGTCAACAAGACCGACTCTGCGGTGCGTATCACCCACCTACCCACCGGGCTGGTGGTAGCGGTCCAGAACGAGCGCAGCCAGCTGCAGAACAAGGCCCGGGCGATGGCCATTCTCAAGGCCCGGCTCCACGAAAGAGCCCGTCTCGAACGTCTGGCCCAGATCGAAGACATTCGTGGGGAGCAGGGTGAGGCCGCCTGGGGTCGGCAGATCCGCAGCTACGTGCTGCAGCCCTACCAATTGGTGAAGGACCTCCGCACCGATGTTGAGGTGGGGAACGTGCTGGGGGTGCTGGACGGCGACCTCGACGAGTTCGTCGACGGGTATCTTCGCTGGCGGCGGGCCCAACACGAAAGGGGCGTTCGGTAGTGCGTCGGGCTTTCCCGTTGCCCTGGTCCTCGCTCCCAAAGTTCAGATTGTTAGAGCCGGTCCGTTAGCCTTCCGACGTTCCGGAGCGAAGCTCCACCCTCAAGGTCCCAGGCTGATCCAGACATGTTCCGACTTCGCGACGTGACCAAGGTCTACGACGGAGGCACCGTCGCGGTCCGTGACGTCAACCTCGACATCCGAAAAGGTGAATTCGTCTTCATGGTCGGCCCCTCTGGATCCGGCAAGTCGACCCTGATCCGGTTGCTGCTTCGGCAGGACACCGTGACCAGGGGCACCATCTGGGTCGCCGGCAAGGACATCACCATCCTCCCCGCCTGGAAAGTGCCTTTTCTGCGGCGCTCGGTCGGCACCGTATTTCAGGATTTCAAGTTGCTTCCCAACAAGACGGTCGGTGAAAACGTCGCCTTCGCCCTCGAGGTTTTGGGTCGGTCGAGAAGCGTGATCGGTCCCCAGGTCAGCCAGGTGCTGGAGTTGGTGGGCCTGAGCGACAAGGCTGACCGGTACCCACGCCAGCTGTCCGGCGGTGAGCAGCAGCGCGTGTCGATCGCCCGCGCTTTCGTCAACCGTCCTCCCATCATGCTGGCCGACGAACCCACCGGCAACCTCGATCCGGCTACCTCGGTGGGGATCATGCGCCTGCTCGATCGCATCAACCGATCGGGGGCGACGATTGTCATGGCGACCCACGATCACGCCATCGTCGACGCGATGCAGAAACGGGTCGTCCAACTCGACGACAGCCGGGTGATTCGGGATGAGCAAGCCGGCCGCTACGAAACCGGCCAGATCACTCGTCTGGAGCCGGCCGCCAACGGAGCCGAGTGATGAGCAAGTTCGCCTTTCTCGCCCGCGAAGCTCTCATCAACCTTCGCCGGAACATGCTGGTGGTGCTGGGGGCGGTGCTCGCCGTTTTCATCTCGCTCTCGCTCGCATTCGGGGCACTGGTCGTCAATCAGCTGTTGCGGGTCAACACCCTTGCCTGGCAGGGCGGAGTGCACATCATCGCCTTCATGTGGGACGAGGGCCAGGATGGAGTTCCGGTGGGGGCGCACCAGGCATTGGTCGCCGAGGTTGGCGGCTGGAGCGAGGTGACCACGGTTAGCTACGTCGACAAGGCCGGGGCCTGGAATGAATACAAAGAGATTTTCGCCGACCGGCCCAATTATCTAGAGATCGACCCCAGCGTGCTCCCGGCCTCGATCCGCATCGAGTTGACCGACATCGACCTTTACCGTGACGTCCAGTTCCGCCTGGCTGGACAGGCCCAGATCATCCGCAAGGTTGTCAGCTTTGGCGAGCAAATCGAACAGCTCTCATCGCTGTCGACCGTTCTCAATCTGCTTGGGTTGGGACTCGCCCTCGTCCTGGGGGTCTCGGCCGTCATCCTCATCGCCAACACGATCCGAATGGCGATCTACGCCCGTCGAGACGAGGTGGCGATCATGAAGCTGGTCGGCGCCTCCAACTGGTTCGTCCGGGTGCCGTTCCTGCTTGAGGGAATGATCGAAGGGCTGGTGGGAGCCGGCCTGGCAGTGGCGACGGTCTGGGTGGCCTTCCGCAACCTGCGCACCCTCGGCGACACGATTCCAATAGTTTCGTTCTCCGTCCCCGATCGGTTTTTCCTCACTTGGGCCATCCTTTTTCTGGTCTTTGGCGCCGTGGCAGGCGTGCTGGGCAGCGTGCTGGGGCTCAGCCGATACCTGCGAGACGACGATGGGGGGCGCCCCGTGGTGAGCGCCCGGCGGGTACTCGAGCCGACGTGAAGATCGCACGGTCAACCGTGCTGCTCGTGGTCCTCGCTCTGGTCTGGGGGATGTTCCCGGCCCTGGCGGAAGACGCCGCCACCGAGCTCCAAAAGGTGCAGCTCGAATTGTCAGAGGTCGAGCGCGCAATCAAGGCGGCCCGCACCGAAGCCAGTGCCGTCGGCCGTCAGGTCGCCGCCGCACAGACCGCCATGGACGCCGCGATGGCCGCTTACAACGTCGCTCAGGCCAAGGTCGACGACACCATCGCCAGGCTGGCCGAGACCGAAGCCCGCCTGGCCGTTCTTACCGCCCAACTGAGCGATCTCGAAACCAAACTGGCCCGCACCGAGATCGACCTCAACAACACTGAGACCCGCCTCCAGGATCAGGCAGTGTCCCTATATATGGAGGCGTCGGCGGTGCCGGTGCTTGGCCTCTTCGGCCACGCCACCGCCTCCACGGCCGCCACGGCTGTGGCTTATGCCGGGAGCTTGTTCGCCCACGACGACGACCTATTCGACGCCTTTCAACTTCTCCAGCGTGAAGAGGAACGGCAGAGGCAGGCAACCGCCGACAAACGGGACGAGGCCGCGGCGAGCCTCGCTCGACTCGAGACGGAGAAGACCCAACTAGAGCAAGATCGAAACGTTGCGGCCTCGGCCCTGGAAGGCGCCCAGGCAGAGGCTGCCCGTGTGCGGAGACTGCTCGATCGGATATGGCGAGACATCGACGGCGCCGAGCAGCACAAAGATGGCCTTGAGGCCGATGCCGCCCGCCTCGAGGAGGAGATCGCCCGGCTGCAGAGCTCCGAGGGCACCGCGCCCAGCGTCCTCTCCTGGCCGCTCGACGGCGAGGTCAGCTCATTGTTCGGCTACCGGGTGCACCCGATCCTGGGCGTAAAGAAACTTCACACCGGCATCGACATCAGCGGATCAAACGGAGCGCCGATCACCGCCTCAGCCGACGGTCAGGTGATTCTTGCCCAAAGTTATGGTGGCTACGGGCGGGCGGTGGTGATCGACCACGGCGGAGGTTTGACCACCCTCTACGCCCACCAGTCGAAGATCGCCGTCAATGGGGGCCAGACGGTGGCCAGGGGCCAGGTGGTTGGCTATGTCGGCTGCACCGGTTTTTGCACCGGGCCTCACCTCCATTACGAGGTACGTCTGGATGGGGTGCCGGTTGACCCGCTTCAATACCTCGGCTGACCTTCCCGGGTTGCGTTACCTTTGAAGGTGATGGCCGACAAAGAGGCAGTCAAGGTGGTGGCGTCCAACCGGAGAGCCCGTCACGACTACCACATCCTCGACCAATACGAGGCGGGGATCGAGCTGGAAGGGTCGGAGGTGAAGAGCCTGCGGGAGGGGCGGGCTCAGCTGAAAGACGGCTTCGCTCACATTCGCGACGGTGAGCTTTTCCTGGTGGGGGTCTATATCGGCCCCTACGGCTTCTCGCGCGGGGGTGGCCACGACCCGGAGCGATCCCGCCGCTTGCTGATGCACCGGCGGGAAATCGACCGCCTGGCCGCCCGGGTGGCGGAACAAGGGCTCACCCTCATTCCCCTCGATCTTCACTTCCGCCAGGGCCGGGTGAAAGTTTCACTGGGCCTGGCCAAAGGCAAACGCACCATCGACAAACGTGAAACGATCAAAGCCCGCGAACAGCAGCGGGAGGTAGACCGGGCGGTTAGACGGCGAACCCAGGGCTCCACCCAACGATATCGTTAGCTGCAGCCCCAAGAATCACCCAACCCGGACGCTCGTGGAGGTGCCGGGAGTCGAACCCGGGTCCGTTGAGTCGTTAGCGCCGGCATCTCCGAGCGCAGCCGTCGGCGAGCATTCGCCAGATCGGACCCCAACGGCGGGCTTCCGTTCTAACTATCCGGGATCAATCTTTGCCCTCCGGTCCCGGACCCCGGAGGACGCATCCTGCTTTGCGACGCCCGTTTCCGGCGAGGCAGGCGCCCACCGGACGGACGGGCTGCGTTATTTAGGCAGCCAGTGCGAAGTTGTCTTCGGCACTTGTGTTTGTTTCCGGCTCTTTAACGAGGCTCCGGAGACCTCGGCTCGCTTCCGACGCCTCAACACTCAACGTCGAAACCATTTCACCCCCATGGGTGATGACATTCTAGGTCGATCAGCGACGAGGACTGCTGGCGGAACGGCCTAAGGGGGGCCGGGGGAGACAGGAAGGCCGGAGGAGTGGAGCAGAACTCGGGCATGAAGACCTAGGGTGCCCGATGATGGCGCCCGAGGTTGACAGACCGGGTGGCCGAAATCGATTGACGCCGCTGCGATGGGCGGTCGGGTCTTTGACCCTGTTCGCCACGAGCTTTCTTCTTATTGACCAGGACGGATGGGGTCCTCCCGCCCCCAACGAGCAGGCGATTGGGGAGATCTCCCGCTGGTGCGAACGGGTGAGCGGAGGCCTGCTACGCGAGCCCGTCAACACCTTGGGGAACCTCGGCTTCGTTGTCGTCGGACTAGTGATCCTTGCGACCCTGGCCGGCGATATCCGACGCGGCGCGCCATCCGGGGACCGCTTTTTCGGGAGCGATCCCATTGCCCTTCTCTATGCGGGGGCGGCCCTGTTTCTCGGTCCCGGTCATCCCCTGCCTCTTCAACCTGGCCCGACTCAGCCGCTGGCGAGATCCAACTTTCTTCGCCTGTTTCTGGGGCTTGCTCCTTTGCTATGCGGCCGCCCGGACGCCGCTCGTACGTGCCTTGGTCTGGTTGGGAGCCGCCGCCTTCTTGACCGCCTATTCGATCTGGCTCACCGGTACCGGCGCCAGTCCGAGTTGTCGACCCGATTCGATCGTTCAGCCACACGCCATCTGGCATCTCCTGTCGGCGTTGGCCGTGTACAGCTTCTTCCGCTTCTTTCGCACCGAGCGCCAGACCATAAGGCGACACATTGATCGGCAACCGCTCATGGAAGCTGGCGATCAACGATAGGGTGCCCGCTCCCACGAGCCAGGAGACATGATGCCGACTGCCCGCATGGAAAGAGTCGCCCGATCGACCTCGAGCCTCTTCCGGTTCGTGGAGACGTGGGACTCTCTACGCCAACATCCCGACGTGTGCGACTTCACCTTCGGCAATCCGCAGGAGCTTGCCCTACCTGGCTTCTCCGATGCCCTCTCCCGCCAACTCGCACCCCGGGATAAGGACTGGTTTGCCTACAAGCGTTCGGAGCCTGACGCCCAGGCTGTTGTGGCCAAGCGTCTGGGCGAGTGGCGAGGCATGCCCTTCGAACCCGACGACATTGCTCTCACCCCGGGAGCGTTCGGGGCCATCGCTGTTGCGCTATCCACCCTCGTGGACCAGGGCGACGAGGTCGTCTTTTCGGTCCCGTCGTGGTTTTTCTACGAACCGATGATCCTCGGGGTAGGCGGGGCGGCTGTGAAGGTGGCCGTTCGCCCAGATGATCATGACCTTGACGTAGAGGCCATCGCCGAAGTCATCACCCCCCGCACCCGCATGGTCATCGTCAACACCCCGAACAACCCCACCGGGCGGATCTACCCCGCCCCCAGCCTCACCAGGCTCGCCGCGATCTTGGCCGAAGCCTCCCGGCACCACGGAGCTCCCATATACCTTCTTTCCGACGAGCCGTATGCCCGGCTGGTGTTTTCCGATTCGGCCATGGTGAGTCCTGCGGACTTCTACCCCTACACCTTGATCTCCTATTCATACGGCAAGGTGTTGTTGACCCCGGGACAGCGGCTGGGATGGTTGGCTCTATCGCCCGAGATGCCGGATAGGGAGGACCTGCGCCGGCTTGTCCAGCTAACGCAGATGACCGGCGGTTGGCTCTTTGCCAGTGCTCTGATGCAACACGCCATCGACGACCTCGAGGATCTGTCGATCGACCTCGCCGACCTCGAGCAAAAGCGCAACCTGATGGCCAAAGCGCTGCGGTCTCAGGGCTATCAGCTGCACCTTCCCGAAGGCACGTTCTACCTGTGGGTGCGCTCCCCCCAACCGGACGACCATGCCTTCGCCATGCGATTGGCATCCGAGAAAGTGCTCGTCCTCCCCGGCAGCCCAACCGATGGACCCGGGTACTTCCGGATCTCGTTGACCGCCACCCGCAACATGATCGAACGCAGCCTGCCGGTGTTTGCTCGGGCGATTAGTGGCTGAGCACCGATGGTGACCGACCCCTCGCCACTCCCTGACGATCCCGGCATCGCCTATCTTCCTCTCGCATGGTCTCGCCGACTATTTATGACAGCGACGATCTAGCCGCCATCCGCGGCCAAACCCGCCGCTTCGTCGACGAGCAGGTCCTTCCCCGGGCCGACCGGTGGGAGGAACAAGGTGTCGTCCCCCGGGAAGTGCTCCGCAAGATGG
>JBQTHI010000021.1:0-3826 GCA_052390035.1 Actinomycetota bacterium
ACGTTGACCAACTGATCGGAGGTGATCGCCCGGCCAACATGAGCACCCACGTTTCCGACTCCGGGACGAGCGCTCAGCTCATCCACCAACTGGCGGGTGATTTGATTCATCTGGCCGAGCGAGGTGCCGGGGGCAGCTGCCTGACGGATCAACACGTCGCGTTCGCGGAGGCCGGGGCTCAGCGAGCCTCTGGCAAAAGGCACCACCACAAGTCCGGCGAGCACGATCAGGACCAACAGCACTGTGGCCCGGCTCGGTTTGGCTAACGCCCCCGAGGCCAAAGAGGCAACCCGCGCTTCCAGCCACTTCATTGCGGAAGACGAGTCGTGCCCTGCTCCCCGCAGGAGCATGAGAGAAAGGGCGGGAACCACGGTGAGGGCGACCAATAACGAACGGGCGAGCGCCAGTATGTAGCTCGTCACGACGGGCGGGAGAAAGGCCCCGGACTGGCCGGGGATGAAGAAGGCGGGAATGGCCGCTGTCACGATGAGCACCCCAGCGAAGACTGCGGAGCTGCCCATGTCGAGCACCGATTCGCGGACCATGGCGCCCCGTGGAGGCATCGCTCCTTCCGGGCCGTGCTGGCGGAGCCGCCTTATCGTGTTGGAGATGCTAAGGACGGCATCACCAATCACAGCTCCCAGCGCAAGCACCAGACCGGCCACCACCATCAGGTTGATGGGGGCCTCCTGAGTGCGCAGCACCAGGCCGGCCACGGCCAGGGAAAGGGCGATCGCCACCACCGAAACCAGGGTCGAACGCCAGCCGGTGAAGACCGCCAACAGGAGGGCGAGGAGGACGACGCCGATGGCGAAAGCCATGCTGAAGTTGCCAAAGGCCGCGTCGATGTAGTTCGCCGGCCGGTAAAAGGCGCTGTCGATGGTGACACCGGCCAAACCTGGTCGCATGGCGGCGAGGGCGGCCTCCACCCCCTCGCTCACCTCGGGGGTGTTGGCGGCGGGGAACTTCTCAATTACTAGGAGAAGGCACTGGGCTTCCTGGCAAAGGGCATCGCCGATGAGTGGTTGGTGATCTTCGACTATTTCGGCGACATCACCCAGGAGCAGTGGCTGGCCGTCGACCAGGACAGCTTCGCCTTCGGTGTCTTCCACCGGCACTTGGGCAAGTTGGTCGGGTGTAGAAATGGCCTGCTCGTGGAACACGTGAAGCCGCTGGTTGACCGTGTCGATGAACCCGCCGGTGCCGGGTGAAGAAGCCTCGAGGAAGCTCAGCGGTGACACCTCGAGAGCGTTGCCGGCGGTGCGGATGACCTGGTTAAGCGTTACCGACTGTTCGGCCAGGTGCTCGGGATCGACCAGGACCTGCAGCTGGCGGTCGCGGAAACCCCAGATCGACACGTTGGCAACACCCTCCACGCCCACGAGCCGGGGGCTCACCACCCAGCGGGCGAGCACCGACATCTCGATCAGGGACAGGTCGTTGGATGACATCTGTACCATCGCCACCCGGCTGGTCGAAGAGAGCGGCTGGAGCATTTGCGGCGGCTTGGCCACCTCGGGAAGGCCGGCCACACCGACCGCCTGAGTCAAGCGCTCGGCCACCACCTGGCGGGCGTCGAGAAGATCGGTGCCGGGCTCGAAGGTGAGCACCACCGACGACAGACCAGGAAGCGATACCGACTCGATCTCATCGAGGAAGGCCACCCCAACAAGCAGGTCCTGCTCGAGGGGCACCGTGATCAGTTGTTCGACCTCTTCCGCCGACAGACCTAAGGCTTCGGTCTGTACCTCAACGGTTGGCGGTAAGAACTCGGGCAGGGTATCGACGGGGGCGTTGGGGAGCACACGTACCCCCAGGAACAGCAGCCCGGCGGCCACCGCCACCACCAGCCCACGAAACTTCAAGCTCGACCCGACGATCCAGCGCATCATGCCGAAGACCTCCCAGCCCGTTAACAAACGCACCACTACGGCCATCCGGTCGGGTCAGATACGCGACGAGGAAGAAGGAGAATGGATGCCCCACCGAGAACGGCGCCTGCCCGTTCGAAGTTGCCCCATCCCGATCCTCGGCCCATTTAGCCCGCCGAGTGCAAGAATCTAGAAGCGGCTCCGCCCGGTTGCAATAGTCGCCTGACCTATTTTCCCGGTGTTTTTCCCCAGCTTGGAACCCGGGGCTCCAGTCAACGAAACCATCAGGTGGAACCCGGGGTTCGAGTCAAAAAAACCATGAGGTGGAACCCGGGGTTGCAGGCACAAACGCCGTCGTTCAGGTACCAGCGCGAAGCGCCTCGACGGGTTCCAGCGATGCCGCCCGCATGGCCGGATAGGCCCCGGCCAGAAGCCCGGTGAGGCCCCCAAGCAGAGGAGCGCCTACCGGGGCGACGTAGTCGAGCACCGGGGTCCACGACTGGTACGCGGAGACCGCCACCACGATGAGGGTCCCGAGGCTGGCGCCGAGGACGCCACCCACCACCCCCATCACGCTGCTCTCTAGAAGGAACTGACCGGCGATGTGGCGGCGCCGGGCGCCCAGCGCCCGCCGGAGACCGATCTCGCCGGTTCGCTCCATCACCGAAACCAGCGTGACATTGGCGATACCGATCGCCCCCACCAAGAGGGCCACCCCGCCGAGCATCAGGAAGAGGAGATCGAGATCGCTCTGCACCGCCTCCCGCACTCGCTTCGGCTCCGGCGGTGACGCGATCTTGAGAGCTCGAGGATCATCCGGCCGAAGGGCCAAAGGTATCTGTTTGGCGATTAGCGCATTGGCGCCAAGTTCGGTTTCGACGACCACCCTCTGGGGGCCGTTCAGTTGGAAGTCGCGCCGGGCAGTTCCCTCGGGGATGATCACCGATCCGAGCAGGTCGGGTTGACGGGCGACACCGGTGAGAATCCCCACCACCAGGTACAGGTCGTCACCGATGGTGATGGCGGGCAGGTGCTCGACGTTGTTGATACCCAATCGGAGGGCAGCAGTCGGTCCCAGAACGGCGATGCGCTCAGCCCGATCGGATTGCCCGGCATCAAAGAGGCGCCCCGCCTTGAGCTCCGCCCGAACCGCGGCAAACACCCCAGGGGAGGCAGCGTGAACCGAGAGCTTGAACTGGCTTTGCTGGGCCGGATTGCTGATCGGCGACGTACGGACCAGCTTGTTACCGATGTTGAGGTCGCTGAGGTTGCCAGCGGCGGCTACGCCCTCCAGCCTCCCCAGGCGGTCGGGAGCGTCCCATGGAATCGGGCTTGCGCTGACCCGGGTCTGGCGGGCGGTGACCGTTATTTCCGTCGCCACCAATTCATCGAAGTGGCCCACGATGCGGTTGTTGGCTGTCCGCGACAGCCCGAGGGTGGCCACCAGCGCCGTCATCCCCACCACGGTGCCGAGGACGGTCAGCATCATGCGACCCGGTCGCGAGAAGAGCCCAGCGAACGCTTCGTTGGCGAGATCGCGCAATGACATCCGAGATGGTCCGGGCATGTGCCGGCGATCTTCTGCGGTGGAGGCCTTGGTGACCCGAGGAGGCCGCCCCGTATCCGCAACCTTGGTATCGGGAATGCTCATGCCGCATCCCGAATCCGGCCATCGGCTATCACGACCTGCCGGCGAGCCCGAGCGGCCACATCTCGTTCGTGGGTGATCATGATGATGGTCACGCCCTGTTGGTTCAGTTCACTGAACAGATCCAGAATGTTGGCCGTGTTGGCCGAGTCGAGGTTTCCGGTGGGTTCATCGGATAGCACAAGGTGGGGCGATCCCATCAGCGCCCGGGCGATCGCCACCCGCTGGCTCTCACCCCCCGAAAGATGGATGGGCACAAAGTCGGCTCGGTGCGACAAACCGACTCGGGCGAGGGCCTCTTCTGCTC
>JBQTHI010000022.1:0-12261 GCA_052390035.1 Actinomycetota bacterium
GTATCAGCTCATGGGCACCATTCGCTACCCGGAGGCCGCGTAACCATGTCCAGAAGACCATCGGTAAGCCGTGTGCGAGAGAATCGCACGCACGGATTGAAAGGAGAATGGGGAAACGTGGCCGTTTCGCGGCACACGCGCCCCTGACCACCAATGGCGGTTCAGCGATGGTGGAGTCGACGTTCGGTGTGGTGGCTCGGGGCGATCGGCACCGCCTCGATTGTCATCCTGATTCCGCCCGTCCTCTCGTTGGGCTCGGTCCCATCCTTCGCATATCTCATCGCCAGTGTCCTATGGGCACCTTTGGGTTTGATTCTTTGGAGACGGATGCCGGACCATCCGATGGGACCACTGATCACAGCCACGGGCGTCGCCTCCATCGGTGTCCTACCCGGCTTATTCATGGGCAACTTCTTCGAGCGGCTCGACGCAGTGGTCGAACCGCAGGCCTGGATGATGTTGTCGAGCCTGGGCGTTGCCGGGATCTACTACTGGCTTCAGGTTCTGTCCATCCTCCTTTTCCCGGAAGGAAGGCCTCAGACCTGGCAGAGACGATGGCTCGTGAGGCTCATTCTGATCTTCATGGGTGGTGCGACCGTCGCCGGGCTTCTCGCCGAGCCGTTGGGCCCGATGCAACATCCGTTCGTCACCGGGGAGCTTGCCGCTAGGGCCAGAGATGTATGGCTCGGATTCCAGAACCTTTTTGGTCTGGTCCTGCTAGTCGTGATCGGATTGAAGATCGTGGACTTTCGCCGGGCGGAGGCCGATCGAAAGGCTCAACTCAAATGGCTGATCTTCGTTCTCAGCTTCTACCTCATCGCCACGTTCTGGGCCTTCGGCGTGGTGGGCTTGGAGAACTTCACCCAGTGGCACCTGCTAGTGGATGCAACCTTGCTTGGGCTCATCGGAGTGGCGATGACCTTCGCCGTGCTTCGTTACCGGCTCTATGAGATCGACCAGCTGGTCTCCCGCACCGTCACCTACGCACTGGTGGTCGTCATCGTCGCCGCCGTGTTCGCCCTCCCGGTCATTCTCCTTCCGACGGTGATCGACACCTCTAACGATCTCATCATCGCCGTTGCCACCCTCGCCGCCGCGGCTTTCTTCAACTTCGTCCGCAGGCGTGTGCAGACCAGGGTCGATCGCAGGTTCAACCGCGCCAAATACGATGCCGACCGGGAAGTCAACAGCTTCGTCAAGTCGCTGGGGGCGAGAAATGACTCGGCCTACATCGGTGGGGCCACGGTCGAGCTCGTCGACCGCATCTTTCAGCCTGCCGCCCTCTGGATCTGGGTGAAGGAGAAGATGTAAACCCTGAGTTCCGCTTTCCTGGCTACATCGTGCCGCCAGCGAACGGGGGAACTTAGGAGTGGTAAACATCAAACTTACGGCGGATGATCGTCGGCAGCTCCAAGAGCCCGCATCAAGATCACACTCCGAGGAGCGAGCCTCGACCAAGCGCCCCGAGATGCTTAACCTGGCATCACGCTCTACCAAGGAGGGGCAGATGGCCCGGGTCAGCACCTACCTCAACTTCGCCAACCAGACAGAAGAGGCTTTCAACTTCTACAAATCGATCTTCGGCACCGACTTCGTGGGAGACATCTCCCGCATGGGAGATGCCCCGCTCCAGCCGGGCCAGCCCGAACTGAGCGAGGCGGACAAGAAGCTGATCATGCACATCCAGCTCCCCATCGTGGACGATTACATGCTGCATGGGACCGACGCTCCCGAATCGATGGGATTCACCGTTGACCAGGGCAACAACGTCTACATCATGTTGGAGCTCGACAACCGCCCCGACGCCGACCGCTATTTCGCCGCCTTGAGCGAAGGCGCCACCATCGAGATGGCCCTCAGCGAGCAGTTCTGGGGCGACTACTTCGGCTCCCTGATGGACAAGTACGGGGTGCGCTGGATGTTCAACACCTCAGCCCAGGCCTAGCGCCTCGAGCCTCGGCCCCATCGGCGGGCGAGCCAAGGATGGGTCGCTTCGTGGGCCGGGGGGTGCTGGCCCCTCGACGGCGAGATAGAAGTTCTGTAGGAGCCCGGTCGTCATGTCCTTGTGGCATGTCGTGTCCGGAGTGTCCCCGTGAGGTCGCTATAGAGTCGCCCGTCCCCCGCCTACGACCGCGCACCTTGGGCTTGATGGAGCTGCCCGCTGGGTAACGATCAACGCCGGTTGGGTCACCCAGCCGCGGCCGGGGGCATTGGCTAGGGTCGCATGATGGCCGACGCAGTCCTGATCCCCTGGCTCCTCGATTCAGACCCGGCGCTGCGATGGCAGGTAGAGCGCGACATCCTGCATGAGCCCCCTCAAGTGTGGGAGGCGACACGCGCCAAGATCGCGACTGAGGGGTTCGGCGCGCGGCTCCTCGCGCTCCAGGACCCCGACGGCCAGTGGGCGGGCGGCGCTTTCTTCCCATCCGACTTCGCATTTGACGGGCCGGAGGCGGCCGACGGGGCGGGCCAGCCGTGGACGGCGACGACATGGACCCTGAACACGCTTCGCGACTGGGGCCTCGACCCAGCTGTGCTGCGTGGGCGCCGCACCGCCGAGCTCCTCGCCGAGCACAGTCGCTGGGAGTACGACAACTTGCCGTACTGGGGAGGCGAGGTCGACTGCTGCATCAACGCGTATACCGTGGCGAACGGGCTTTGGCTCGGGGCCGACATCACCGGCATCGTCGATTGGCTCCTTGGGCACCGGATGGCCGACGGCGGCTGGAACTGCGAATGGATCGAGGGCTCCACCCGGTCGTCCTTCCACTCGACCCTGAACGCATTGAAAGGTTTGCTCGCCTACGACGCCGCCACCGGCGGAACCGACGCGACGCACGACGCGCGGCGCAGCGGCGAGGAGTATTTGCTGGAGCGGAGGCTTTTTCGCCGCCTGTCGACGGGGGAGCAGGTGGCTGAATGGGTCAACAGATACGCATACCCGTTCCGGTGGTTCTACAGCGTGCTCAACTCCGCCGAGTACTTCCGCCAGGCGGCGCTGCTCGATGGCCGGCAAGCCGACCTTCGCATGGCCGAGGCGATCGAGATGATCCGCGCCGCTCGCCAAGCCGACGGAACGTGGATCCAGGAGCGACGCCACCCGGGCCGGGTGTGGTTCGAGGTCGACGTTCCGACCGGGGAGCCCTCGAAGTGGTTGACGCTCTTCGCAACCCGAGTGCTCGACTGGTGGGACGGAGTCACGGCGCAGTCGAGGAAGATCGTCGCGAGTTAAGACGCTTCATAAGTGTGCCAGGATGGGCCGATCGAGTGAAGGCAATCGTGTACCAGCGGTATGGGCCCCCCGACGTCCTCGAAATGCGCGAGGTGGAGGATCCGACTCTTGGCGAGCGTGACGTTCTCTTCAAGGTGGTCGCCGCGTCGGTGAACCGGTCGGATTGGGAGTGCCTCATTGGCAGCCTCTCTACGCTCGAGGCAGGGATTGCGCCGACCCCGCAGGGCCATCCTCGGAACGGATGTCGCCGGTCGAGTCGAGGCAGTCGGAAGCGTCGTGAAGACGTTCCAACCCGGTGACGAGGTGTTCGGCGACGTCATGTACCACGGAGGGAGCGCCTTCGCGGAGTATGTCCGTGTTCCGGACACCGCGCCCATCGTCCACAAGCCACCGGGCCTCACCTTTGCCGAGGCGTCGACCCTCCCGCAGGCGGCGGTCATCGCTCTCCAAGGTACATCGGCGAGGATCAAGCCGGGGGCGCGGGTGCTCGTCAATGGCGCCGGCGGCGGAGCGGGCGCCTTTGCGGTGCAGATGGCAAGAGCTGCCGGAGCGGAGGTGACCGGCGTTGACAACGGCTTCAAACAGGCCTTCATGCGCTCGCTCGGCGCCGACCACGTGATCGACTACACGCAATCGGGTTACACGAATGCCGGCACCCTATACGACCTGATCCTCGACCTGGTTTGTGAGCGGTCGATCTTCGCCATTCGGCAGACAGTCGCCCCCGGCGGCCGCTACTCAATGGTCGGCGGTTCGGTGCGCGCCCTGCTGTTCGCCGCCCGCCACCTAGGGGAAGGTCGCGCCCTCGGAAAGCTCGTCATCGAGATCCGCTGACTCTACTAACCGCACTGGCTCTCAACCCGATTTGCATTTGTGCCGAGACGCTACTTGCGGATCCGATATCGCAAGTGGGTCACGCCCTCATCGGGAGTGACTGCGACCTGCTCGAGAAGCACGGGGCAACCAGCGACCTGGGGGATCGACCGGCAGGCTGGTGGAACCTTCCGACGTAGGCCGTCGTCCAACCACGAACTGACTGTCGCAGGAGGACACCATGGAACAGCCAAAACCGCGGATGTCGTCGAGGGGGTTCCGCAGCTCCATCTTGCTGGCGGTGGCCACGGTTGTCACTCTCGGCGCGGCGCCGGCCCTGGCTTGCGGGGGCTTGGTTGGCGAGAATGGGACGATCCAGCTCGTCCGGACGACCACTTTGGCTGCCTACAGCGACGGTATCGAGCGTTATGTCACGGCTTTCGAGTTCACCGGGTCTGGCGAAGAGGTGGGGTCGATCATCCCGCTTCCGGACGTGCCCACCAAGGTGGAGAGAGGAGGCGAATGGACGTTGCAGCGGCTCGTCCTCGAGGTGGCACCGCCAGCCGCAGACACCGCCCTTCGGCTCGGAGCCGCCAGCTCCGAAGGAGCCGAGGTGCTGCTCGAGGTCGAGATCGACGCCCTCGACATCACAGTGCTCCGCGGCGGTGGCGACGAGGTCGGCGCCTGGGCCGCCGAGCATGGTTTCTTCCTCACCCCCGATGCCCCCGAGATCCTTGACTTTTACGCCCAGCGCAGCCCGGTGTTCATGGCAGCAAGGTTCAACGCCGAACGCGCCGCCGACCTCGAGCAAGAGGCGGGCGACAGCACTCCCATCATGGCCACCATTCCCACCGACGACCCCTGGGTTCCGATCCGGATCCTCGGCTTGGGAGCCGACCCTGACTCTCGCATCGAGGCCGACGTGTTCCTTCTTACCGCCGACGAGCCCGATCTTCTCGCTGGGGGCACGGGCATGACTTTGGAGCGCAGCGAAGCTGCCAGCGCCTTCCTTCTCGACGACCTTCGCTCGGACGTGGGGATGGAATGGCTGCCCCAGGACATGTGGCTCACCTATATGAACGTGGACGCTCCCGCTGGCGAGCTCGACTATGACCTGGCGATCTCCGCCAACCCCGGTGTCGCGGCCGATCTGGCCGATACCGGGGTTCCAGGCCCCGAAGCGATCCAGGTGAACGAAGCCGAACGGGCACTGTGGCCGGCCGTGGCCGGAGTTGCCGCCGGGATCGTGACGCTCGCGGTTGGCCTGAGCCGGATGCGGCCCGGCCGGCGCGTGAACCCGTCGGGCAGGTGGTCATGATCGATGTGACCCACCGTCGCCTCGGGCCAGTTGTCGTGATTGCTTTGATCGTGACGGCAACGGTCACCGGGCTCGGTTCCGCCATGGCTTCCGCGGATGGCTCGACAGCGGCACTAGGGCCCGGCGAGGTCACCGTTCAGATTGACATCGAGTACTCCCGGTTCATCCCTGAGCGGCTCACCGTCGTCGAGGGCACCAAGGTCCGGTTCCTGGTGGTGAACGGCGACCCCATCCACCACGAGCTGATCACCGGCGAACCTGAGGTCCACCTTCGGCACGCCAACGGCACCGAAGCGAAACATCCGTCCATCCCAGGGGAGGTATCGGTGGGGCCGAACGGCCGCGCCGTCACCACCTTCACTTTCGACCGACCGGGCACCTTCGAGTTCGCCTGCCATCTCCCCCGCCACTACGAGTACGGGATGCGGGGCGAGGTTGAGGTAGTCGCCGCCCCCTCGGGTTGACGTCCTCGCGAGACAAACCGGGCCCTGGGCGACCCTACCCGGTGGATGGTAAAGAGGCCCGTTTAATGCCACCAGGAAAGGCTTACCAATACTCCTCATAGTGGACGTTGCCTTTGACTCCGCGCCGCTCAATCGTGAAGCCTCGCTCGACGAGGAGCTGACAGACCCCGACCTGCTCGGGAAATCTCGCCTCTCCGTCCTCCCCGTACTCGGGTAGGCCGATCATGGCCGGGTTGCCACACAAGTACACGTCGGTAATTGCGGGGTCTAAGGCCTCACCGAGCCTTTCTTCCAAGAGCCCGTTGCCGAGCGCATCCTGTATGTAGAGCCGAGGGTGGCGGGGATCGCGGGTGATCAGGGTCAGGTAGCGGTAGTTGGAGTATTGCTCCTCGAGCCGGCGGTGAACCTCCCGGTAACCGAGGTCGGTTTCTTGGCGCACGCAAACCACCGACAGGATCGGACCGCGATGGCCCTTGCGCAGCAACTCGACGACCATCGAGTTGTGCGGCGCTTCGCCCGTGCCGGTGGCGAGGAGAGCCAGGCGGCGGTGGGGATCGATCACCCCGGTGAGCGTGTACCGGCCCGCCACCTTAGGACCCAGATAGACACGGTCACCGGGCCTCTTCAATGCCAGACGCGGAGTAAGGGCGGGTACCCGGCCCACCGCGGGTGGCACCAAAACGATGTAGAACTCGAGCTTGTGGCTCCGAAAAGCATCGAACAGATAGCCGGCGTCGTCAAAGATCGGGCTCGAGATTGAATACGACCGGCGGATCAGCTTCGACCACGATCGCTCCAGGCCGGGATCAAGCGCACTGTCGGCCCGCGGCTCCCAATAACCCAAACCCAGCGAGGCGTACTGGCCGGCGAGATGGTGGGTGTCGCCGTGGTCGGGCTCGACGCGCAGGACCCACAGATCCGAATGCGAGCGTTCGAAGAAGGTGATCGTGGCGTTGTAGTTGGCCCGGCGGAGCTCCTTTATGGGGCCTTCGTCGCCCTGTCGCCAAGAGCTTGGTCGCCCCGAGGCGGCCGGCAGATGTGGCCAGTGATCGATGCGAAGTGTCTCCCAGGCGTACCCAGGTTCGACCACTTTGCCGCCAAGACGAGGCGCGTCCGTAGCATCGTGACCGATCTGATAGATCCTCGTCATCCCGTTCCCGGGGGAGACTGCTTTCTCTGCAAAGGGGGTCTCGTCGTACGCCGCGGGGTAGCGAAAGATGACGTGGTCGAATTGGAGGTCGGGAGTCCTCCGATCGCCGAAATAGACCATGGGAAAGCCGGCCACGTCTTCGATCGCAGCCGGCCGCGACTGCCAGAGGATCGTCGCCTTCCGTTCCGCCTCGAGCCGCAACAGGTAGCGGCGGGCCAGGCGGGAGAGGACCTCTGGGTTGGCGCCGCAAAAGGCGAGCACGATCGAGACTCCGGCCGAGCCGAGTTCCCATGCGTACTCAGCCGCCACCTCGTCTGTGCCGACGACCAACACATCACGTCCTCGAAGGTCGATAGCGGGGGGGAGCACGTGGACTCGTCCATCCAACGAGTCTGCGATCTTCAATCCTGGTTCAGCGGAGGGCCGCTCCGGCCAGATCGCCACCACGACAACTCGGGCCGAAACCGCCAGTCGTTCTCCTTCCGCCACCACCAGGTCATTTGCTGTCGCCGTGATCGAGGAGAACGGCGCCAGGAACTCGACCGACAAGGCATGACTTCCAACCACCTCGGGGGCTGCCACCCGATCACCGGGCTCGACGACCAAGATATTGTCGACACCGGCCTCTTTGGCTTCGATGGCAACCGAAAGTCCTGCCAACCCACCTCCGACCACCAGCAGATCGACGGTGGTCGCTTCCTTTTTCATCTCACGCCGAGGCTATGAGCGGGGCACCCGCTCGGCAAGGAGCGCCTACGCCACCGTTCGATCTCCCTGCTTCTCGCCTGGAGGGCAAGCCGAACGAAGACAGGAATTGGTACCCGTCCAACCCCATCGATCATCTGGAGTTAGGTATCAACTCGATGAGACAGTCGAGGGCTGCAACCCGGCTAAGTCGGCCATCGGTGGTTACCCGGGATAGAGGAGGAGCCCGGCGATCGCAGCCGCCAGAACAATGGCTGGTTCGGGGATGCGCCGGGGGCTTTTGGCGAGGAGCAGGAGGGCGCCAAGGGCGAGGATGGCGGTGGGGACATCGGTGATGGCGCGGCGGCCGAGGACGATGACCGCTCCGGTGATGGCGCCAATGGCGGCAGCCGTGACTCCGTCGACGACGGCGGCCAGGGCAGGCCGGCTGCCGTACTTGCGGAAGTAGGGAGCGGGGAAGACGGTGAGAAGGTAGGGAGGTAGGAAGGTGGCGACCGTGGCGACGACCGCTCCTGGGAAGCCAGCGACCAGGTAACCGATGAATCCGGTGGTGATGACGACCGGACCGGGGGTGATCATGGCGACGGCCACCGCGTCGAGGAACTGTTGGGGGCTGAGCCATTCGAAGTCTTTGACCACTCCCCCGTAAAGGAAAGGGACGATGGCGAGTCCGCTTCCGAAAACAAAAGCGCCGGCCTTGAAGAAGAACCAGAAGATCGTGCTGAGGCCGGTTGTCGCTGTTGCGCCCGCCGTCTGGAGGATGAATGGAAGCGGAGCGAGGGCGGCGGCGGGAATGTCGGGTTTTCCGAGGCGTCGACGGCGTCTGGCCAGCAAGACGGCGAGGCCTGCGATCGGGAACAGCTCGATGCGCTCGGTCTCAGTGATGGCCGTAATCGCGGCCATGGCTACGAAGATGAGCCAGAGGAGGGGGTCGGCAACGATTGTCTTACGGGTAAGCCGGTACGCGCTCCAGGCGATGATCCCGATGATGGCGGCGCCAACTCCATAGAACACCGCTTGCATCCAGGGGAGGCCGCCGTAGCGGACATAGGTCCAACCGACGGTGACCACCATGGCGAATGAAGGAACGACAAATGAAAGCCCCACCAGCGTGGCCCCCATGAAGCGGTAGTGGACAAAGCCGAGGTAGATCGCAAGCTGGGCGGCAAGGGGTCCGGGCGACAGGTTGGCCAAGGTCAGGCCCTCGCGGTACTCGTCTTCGCTGATCCATCCGCGGCGTTCAACTAGGTCGCGGTGCATGTACTCGACCAGGGCGACGGGGCCACCGAAGCCGGCGGTGCCCAGATAAAGGAAGTAACGGATCAGCTGCCACAGGGAATACTCGGGAGCTAGGGATTCTGAGCCCGTCATGGTGCGGCCTCGAGTTGGTCCTCCAGGGGAGACGCAGCGGCCATTTGATCGCGCCCTGCAGATGACGAAGAGGCCTGTGCTCCTATCCGACAAAGGTAGCGGCTTCACCCGTCCCGGCCGGCTTCACTCGGTGATGCTCGTGGTCTACGCTCGGACCTCCTGGCTCGCCGCCTTCTCAATCTCGAAGGGGAGTAACGCATGGGAGGAGTCCTCGACTGGCTGATGGATTCGGATCCGTCGATCCGCTGGCAGGTGATGCACGACCTAACCGACGCCCCGCCATCGTCGGTGGCCACCGAGAGGTCGCGGGTAGCCGAGGAAGGGTGGGGGGCTCGCCTCCTGGCACAGCAGGCCGACGACGGTCAGTGGGGTGGCGGTGCATACTCACCAAAGTGGACCTCGACCACCTACACCCTGCTCCTCTTGCGTCACCTCGGTGTAGACCCCTCGGGCCCTAGGATGCGGACGGCCACCGAACGGGTCCGAGACCACGTAGTCATGGGAGTGCAGAGCCAACCATTCTTCCTCTACTCCAACGAGCTGTGCGTCACTTCGATGGTCCTCGCTCTGGGCTCCTATTTCTTGGAGGACGCCGGCGACTTGCCCCAGCCCGAGTTCCTCCTCGATCGCCAGCATGACGACGGCGGGTGGAATTGTCATGTGGGGTCTGACAAGTCGTCGTTCCACACCACCATCTCGGCGCTCGAGGGTCTCCTCGAATACGAGCGGGCGCTTGGTGGTGACTCGACCCTGGCCGAGGCGCGAGCCCGGGCTCACGAGTACCTACTCCAGCGACGACTCATGTACTCGCTGCGAACCGGCGAGCTAATCAATGGACGATGGCGACTGATGTCGTTCCCGCCCCGGTGGTTTTACGACGTGTTGCGCGGACTCGACTACCTGCGCCACGCTGGTGTGGACCGCGATCCACGAGCTGAGGAGGCCGTCAAGATGGTCGACGGGAAGCGACGCAGTGACGGCCGTTGGCCACTGCAGAACCGGCATCCCGGCAAGGAGCACTTCCGCATGGAAGAGGGCCCGGGAAAGCCGAGCCGGTGGAACACGTTGCGAGCGCTCCGCGTCCTTCGCCGATACGGTGGGGACTCTTCGGTGTCAGACCGGCACGATCTAGGCCGGTAACGACTTGATGGCTGCGATTGGAGGTAATCGCAGGCCGGCTCCGCGTTATCGCCATCCGGCGTCCTTGCGGTGGGGGTGTGATCAACAGAAAGGGATGTCGGCTATGCCAACCACTCCTGGGTCGGTTGCAGCGCTTAGAGTCGTCGTTTTTCAGGAGGAGCAGATGAGTCGGCAGGCGCTTCATGACCTAATTCGGGTGGTTCCCAAGACGGAGTTGCATGTCCACATCGAGGGCACGCTCGAGCCCGAGCTGATGTTCGAAATTGCTGAACGGAATCGTGTGAGGATTCCCTATCCCGATGTGGAGGCGGTCCGGGCTGCCTATCGGTTCACCGACCTCCAGTCGTTCCTTGACATCTACTACCAGGCCGCCGCTGTTCTGCGAACCGAGCAGGACTTCGATGATCTGCTGTGGGCCTATCTCGGTCGGGCGAGCGCCGACGGTGTCCGCCATGCCGAAATTTTCTTCGACCCCCAGATCCACACCGCAAGAGGCATCGCCTTCCCAGTGTTCATGGGTGGGTTCCGGGCCGCAATCGCACGTGCCGAGAGGGACTATGGGATCACCGCCGATCTGGTCCTGTGTTTCGTGCGTCACCTCGGCCCTGGGTCGGCAGCCGAGACCCTCGCGGAGGCTGAGCCGCATCTGGAGGGTGTGGTGGCGGTGGGTCTCGACTCGACCGAGCTCGGGCACCCGCCCGAACCCTATGCCGATGTGTACAGCCGGGCCCGGGCCCTCGGTCTACGTTGCACCGCCCACGCCGGTGAGGAGGGGCCGGCGTCCTACATTCGGGGGGCGTTGGACACGCTGAAGGTGGAGCGTATCGACCACGGCATCCACTGTGTCGACGACCCGGCGCTGGTCAAGCGACTCGCCAGCGAACGTATCCCGCTGACCTTATGTCCGATCTCGAACGTCAGGATCAAGCAGTTCGAGCGCATCGATCAACATCCCCTTCCCCAGATGATGAGTGCCGGGCTGGTGGTAACCATCAATTCCGACGACCCCGCCTACTTCGGAGGCTATGTCGCCGACAACTACCGGGCAGTGGCCGATGCGTTCGATTTCGGTGTTGCGGAAGTGGCGAAACTGGCTCGCAACTCGATCGACGCCTCGTTTCTCACCACCGCCGAGAAGTTGGCCCTACTCGGCGAGGTGGATCAGGTGGAAGAAAATGCCCTCCAGGCCAGCCCGAACGAAGTCCTTCCCAGGGATCGCTAGGTCCTGGACCGATCAGGTGAAGATGGTGTCGTTGAGAACAGCGCCCGAGGATCCTCCTCCCCGGTCCGCGTCGACCGTGCCGGCTCGACCATCGTAGGTCGTGCGCCCGAGCTGATCACGAACTGGACCGATCACACCGAGGGCTTCGTGGCGGAGGACCGCGGATCTCGCCCGTTGGGACGAGACTCGCAGCCCCGCTCTAATGGTCCGGTTGGCCGGACGAGTCAGCCGATCCGGGTGATTGTCACCGATGCCACCGGGTTGACCCATCCATGCACGGCTCGGACAAGGTTGCCGGTACCGGCGATCCCTGGGTGCATGGCGATGACCGCACCCTCGGCCAGGGCCGGGTTAGAGACCCCGGTTCCACCCTGGTTCCCGAACCCGGTGAGCTCAGCGCAGGGAGGAACCAGGTCGGCCCAGGCCTCGGTGTTGAGTTCGGTGCCAGCGTCGTAGCCGACGGTGAACCGCATCTCGGTCTCACCGATCCTTGCTGGGAGGGGGACAGAGTCGAGACCGGTGAACCCGTCGTTGGTGCAGATGAGCATCGAGACCCAGGACAGGAACCGGGCTCCTTTAAGCGAGTCAATCTCGAAGGTTACCGAGGCGCCCGGACCGATTGGGGGAGGTCCGGCGGGGGCGGCCACCACCGCCCAGTCGCCCACGTGAATACTGCCATCGAGCCCGTCACCACCACCTCGCCCCTCCGTTCCTGCGTAAAAAAGCGAGGGCGGTTTCAAGCGCTGGCCGCGACAAGTACGTTGTAGCGCTCGGCGGGGGTGTCCCAGCCGAGGGTCTTGCGTGGTCGCTCGTTGAGGAGTGCGGCGATCTCGTCGAGTTGTTGCT
>JBQTHI010000023.1:0-38832 GCA_052390035.1 Actinomycetota bacterium
AACGGTCGGGTGGATGCACTGTATGACGACCACCCCGGCGAGGAGGCCAGAAGCCGGGAGGTTGTCGGGGCAAAAAGGAAAGGGGCGGGAAAAAAATCCCGCCCCTTTCCTTGGTGTGACCGCGGCGGATCAGCCTTCGAGGCCTCGGGTGGCCGAGAAGATGTAGTCGGTGAACTCACCGCTCTCCACCGTCACCACCCCGATGGTGGCCGACTGCTGGCAGTCGCCAAACTCGTTGCAGGACAGGCTCCCGGTGAGGCCGAGGAAGTCGCTCGTCGCGTATAGCGCATCCTTCAGTGCCGAGCGGGGGATGTAGAGGGTGTCACCGTCTTCGATCGCCACCGAGTCGATGGCGGTCAGCACCATGTTGACCGCGTCGAAGGAGTGGGCATGGAAGACCGACGCCGGAGGTCCGTAGGCGGTCTGGTAGGCCGGGAGAAACTGGTTGGCGTAGAAGTCAGCATCACCGGCAAGCTGGGACAGGTCCGGCCCGGAGATGTAGACCCCGGCGGCGTTGTCGGCTCCGGCAGCAGCGATCCAGTCCGGGGTGAACATTCCGTCCGACCCGGCCAGATACTTGAAGCCACCGTTGGCGACCGCCTGCTGGGTGATCAGCCCACCCTCGGCAACGAAGATCGGGTAGTAGAGAAGGTCAGGGGCGTCGGTCGCCAGATCGGTGAGGATCGAGCTGTAGTCGCTCTCGCCGGTCTGGATCGCCACCTGCTTGGTGATGGAGCCACCGAGTCCCTGGAAGGCCGCGGCGAAGGCATTGGCCAAGCCTTCGGCATAGGGGCTGCCGTCGTGGATCGTGGCTGCGCTGGCGACTCCGAGCTCGCCGAAGGCAAACTCGGCTACCACCCGGCCCTGGATGTTGTCGTTATGGGCGGTCCGCAAGTAGAACGGCTGATGGGTGCCTTCGACCGTAAGTGCCGGGCCGGTGTTCGAGGGGGACACGATCAGAACCCCAGCATCGGAGAAGATCTTATCGGCTACTCCGAGGGCGGCCGAGGAGCAGCTCGTGCCGATCACGGCCACGATCTGGGTGTCGGTGACCAGCTTCTGGGCACCGGCGGTGCCACCTTCGGCGGAGCACCCGTCGTCCTCGTTGACCAACGTGACTTCATGCCCCTTGAGAGTGCCGTTGACCCCGTCAAAGGCATTGTCGGCCCAATAATCAACGGCCAACTGGGCGCCGTATTGGCTGTCGAGTCCGAGGCTGGCGTTCACGCCGGTGATAACCAGCAGTGTGCCAAGCTTGATCGGCTCACCGGCTGCAACCGTCACACAGCCAAACTCGGCATTACAGGCGTCGGGAGCGGCACCGCCGCCTCCACCGCCACACGCCACGGCCAGAAGGCCGAGGATGGTCGCGATGACCATCATGCGCGATAACTTCATTCGTTTTCCTCCATAGTCGATCCAGCCGCCCGACAGGGCAGCCAGGGAAATTGCAGGATAGTCAGACCGAAACCGGCTCCGGCGGCCGGGCCCTCTGTTTCTGCGTAGAAAACGGTCGCATGGCGACCGTTTTCTACGCCAGAACCGCTAGGGGACCACGACCAGCCGGCATTGGTGGCGGCTCTCCCGGCCATAACACGGCCACACCCCGGTCGGAGCGAACTCGCCGATGCGTTCCACCCGAACCTGCTCGCCCGCCGCCACCTCCCGCAGCAGCCTGATATGGCGAGGAACCAGGTTGTTCTCGGGATCGGCCACGATCCAGGTGTCGTCGAGGTCCTGACGGTTGGTCAACTCAACCGACTGATCCCGGCTCACAATCGAACACTCGGGCAGGAAGCCACCGTCATTGATCTCGATCAGGGCGGTACCCCCACGGAGGTCGACGCAATCTTCGATGGTGTGGCCGGTGGCGGCGTGAAGTTGATCCCGAATTTCCTGAGGAACGTCGACCGTGGCTGGCTCGGAAGGCCCGCTGCAGGCGGCGAACAAAGAAGTCAACGCAACCAACGCGGACAGCCCCTGCTGCGTCGGTCTAGCCATTTGGAACCGACTCTAGGAAGTCCTCCACGTCCCGCCCGCCGATATCACTGGCAACTGGGCGGGCTTTTGTAAGGTGGCCGCCATGACCGACGAGCTCGCCAGTCGCGACTCCTATCTGGCCGCCGCCGAGGGGAAAGTGGAGGTTGTAACTGGCGATGGGGTAGTGCTCGATCGGACCGTGTTCTACGCCAGGGGTGGCGGACAACCCGGAGACATCGGCGTCCTGGAGTTCGAAGGGGGAGAAGTCGAGATCACCGACACCGTCCGCCGGGAAGGGCGGATTCTTCACATTGCTTCCCGTCCCGACCTCATGGCCGAGGTGTTGGCCCCGGGCACAGTGATCGAAGGCCGAATCGATTGGGCTCGCCGCTATCGATTGATGAGAACCCACACTGCTCTTCATGCCCTGTCGGGCGTGGTGTGGCGGGACTTCGGCGCCAAGGTGACGGGCGGCAACATGGAGCCCGGGGTGGCGCGCATGGATTTTGAACTCGACTCGATGTCGGTCGAGTTTGGTCGCCAGGTCGAGGACAACCTCAACGCCGAGTTGGTGAAGGGGTACCCGGCCGAGATCATTTTCTTGGCCCGGGAGGTGGCGCTGGCCGATCCCGATCTGATTCGCACCAAGGTCAATCTGATTCCCGAATACGTCGACGAGATCAGGGTGGTCGACATTGTCGGCCTCGACCGGCAGGCGGATGGCGGAACCCATGTGCGTACGACCCTCGAGGTGGGGCCAATCCGGGTGACCAAGACCGAATCGAAAGGTCGGGCGAACAAACGAATGCGGATCGAACTGGCGTGAGGGGCTGGACGTCGGCCGATCGCCCGACTGCATGACCGACTTCGTCCTTGGGGCAATTCTAGCCGTGCTGGCGCTTTCCGGCTGGCGGCGTGGTCTCCTTCGAGGTGCCCTTGATTTCGCTGGCCTGGTCATCGGCACTCTGGCCGCCTTCCGGTTTGCCCGGCCGGTTGGTAACTATCTCACGGATCGGTTCGGAGTAGGTCCGGAATGGGCGACGGTCGGATCGGCCCTTGGCATGTTTGTCGGCATCGGGTTATTGCTGGGGATTCTCGCTCGTGCCTTGTCGGCCGTAGTGGGCTTGCCGGGCCTCAACCTGGCGAACCGCATCGGAGGTGCCCTACTGGCAGTTGCTTGGGGTGCCGTCCTCCTCACTGTGCTCGTCGCCGTCACCGGAATACTGCCGATCGGTGGCTTCAAGTCGTCCTTAACCGAATCGAGAGTCGTGCAGGTTGTTGCGGGCCCCGAATCGCTGACCTCACGGGCCTTGGAACAAGTCTCCGGGAGCCGCTCGGTAGGTCACGCCATCGCCGCCCTGGAACGTTTGGTGGGGGAGCGGCGGGTGGTGGTCGACGGCCTCGAACGGGTCCAAATCGCTCCGGTTCCGGAGTCCGAACTGACCCTCGATCCGATCAGCGCTCAGGAACTGTTGGAGCTGGTCAACGCCACCCGGTTGGCCGCCGGAGCCTCCCCCCTGCCCTTTGCCGCCGACTTGGCCTCGATCGCCACCAGCCACGCAGTCGAGATGTACCGCGACGGATACATGTCGTCGAATTCCCCGGTGACCGGATCTCCGCAGGATCGGGTGGCAGGTGCCGGCATCCATCTGGCGGTGGTCGAGGAGAACATTGCTCTCGCTTCCAACACCCGGGCCGTGCACGAGGCGCTCGACAACTCGGCCTCTCATCGCGCCCGGATGCTGTCGGCGACAGTCGACCGGGTGGGGATCGGAGTGGTGGCCGGGCCGTACGGTTTGATGGTGGTGGAGGTGTTCGGCGGCTAGGTCCGGGCAACCTGCAGGAGCTCGTCGGTGGAGGCCACAATCGCCGCGGCCACCCTGTCGGTGTCGGGAATGGCGTCGAAGTCGGCGTGGATTCCCCAGAGCAGCCGCCCGTTGTAGGAGAAGATCGCCAAACCGATTCCGTGTTGAGACCAGAGCGGGACGATCGGATAAATGGCGAGCATCTCCGCCTCGAGGAGATACATCGGGAATTGGGGCCCGGGCACGTTGGTGACGGTCATGTTGAATGGACGCATCATCGGGCCCACCACCCGGTTGGCGAGCGAGATGATGGTCAAGGGCGTGCCCCGCGAAAGCTCCACGAGGGTCGCCGCCCCCAGCGCCTGGTTGGTGCTCCTCATCCGGGCGGTTTCCTGCTTGATCTTCTCCAGCCGGGAAACCGGGTCGGGATCGGTCATCGGTACCGATAACAGCCACATCGCCACCTGGTTGCCGAGCGCCCCCCGCTGGTCGGCTCGTCTGGTTGAGACCGGATTCATCACACGAAAGTCGGTGCCGGAGAGGTCGAAGGCACGATCATCGATCAGAAAGCGGCGCATCGCGCCGGTGGCGATGCCGAGGACGACATCGTTCACCGAGCCTCCAAGGCTCGCCCTGATCGCCTTGACATCGGATAGTGAGATCTCTGCCCAATCGAAACGGCGGTTGGGTCCGAGGTCGGGGTTGAGCGGGGTGCGGGTGGCGGCCTTGAGCCAGCCCGACCGGAGCGAGTTGAGGACGGCAATTCCCCGGCCGGCGACAGACACGGCCAGGTCGCGGCCGGTCGTGCTGATCTCGCGCGCGCTGGTCATCGTGTTGAGAGTTCGGCGGGCGGTGCGGGCGGCCTCTGCCACCACCATTTGGCTGTTGGTCGGCGCCGGCCGAGGGCGCCATTCGGCTGGCGGCTCCAGCGCGCTGGTCGGCGTCACATTCATGAGGATCGTGGTGAGGTCAACCCCGGAAACGCCGTCGATCATCGAATGGTGGACCTTGGCGATAAAGGCGAATCGTCCATCTTCCAACCCCTCCACCACCCACAGCTCCCAGAGGGGCTTGGCCCGGTCGAGGGGCTGTGAGACGATCCGTCCGGCCAGCCGCTTCAGCTGATCATCGGAGCCGGGTCGGGGGAGGCTGGTGTGACGGACGTGGTAATCGAAGTTGAAGTGGTCGTCGTCGATCCAACCGGGATGCCGGCTGCCGGGGACGAACGCCAGCCGCTGGCGGTAGCGGGGAATGTACTGCAGCTTGCCCTGAATGTGAGACCGCACCCGGTTGATATCAATTCCGCCGGCGGCGGTGAGGAGTGGACCGGCTTCGAAGGTCATCACCGAGGCCACATGCATGTGAGTAGTGGGCGTCTCGAGGGCGAGGAAAGAAGCATCGAGATGGGTGAGCGGTTCGAAGAACGGGCTCGTCATGAAACGCTGAGGTTATCGAGCTCGCCGCCGGTCGGACCGGCCCACACGCTTCGGCCCAAAACGCTTCGGCCCAAAACGCTTCGATCAGTGTCGGTCGTTGCGGTTGGCTGAGATCCTGGCCGCGACCTTGGCCGGCCCAACCGATTCGCGGTCGGAGGCGGGCTCGGCGGTGGCCAGGTGCCATGGAACCGAACTGAGGGCCACCCCCGGCTCGAAGATCAGGCTGGCCTTGATGGCGAACCCGGTCTGGTTGTGGAGGATCTGGCTCCAGAAGCCGGGCACCACGAACTCGGGGATGACCACATGGATCAACGTCCCCGGTGCGGCGTCGCGGCGGAGCCGGCGGACGTATCGAACCATGGGCCGTGTCAGCCCGCGGTAAGGGCTTTCCAGGATCTGCAACTCTCCAAATTCCTCATCCCAGTTGGTGAGCACCCGGTTGCGCTGGTCGGCGTCGATGTCGAGGTGGGCGGCCACCACCGAAGCCGCCCCGAGCATCTTCACGTAGCCAAGCGCCCGCCGGACCGGAATGGTGACGTCGGCGGCGAGAACAACCACATCTTGGGCGGTGATCTGATCGGGGTCTCTTATCTCCCCGCGCCGTTTGAGCGGGCGACGCTGATAGGTCAGATCGGTCACCACCACCCGGGGGACGAAAAGCAGGAGGACCTTGACCATCAGCCCGTGGGGGTGGACCAGCAGGCTCCCGAGCCGGCGGCGGCGGACCAATTCCGGGATGATCACAGTGATGAACGAGTCGGGATGCAGCTCGGCGTTCTCTTTGACGAAGTTCCGGAGGGTGCGGAACGGCCGGCGATTATCGGCATCGAGCAGCTGCAGGGGGTGGGCGGGGTATAGCCGGTCCCAGGTGTCGATCAGATCCTCGTCACGTCCCTCGCGGACGTGGATGACATCGATAGCCGCCGGGCCGATGAGTTCGGCGTATTCGATCGCCCGCTGAGTTGCCCGGTCGGTGTGGCTGGCCAGCACGATCGCCCGGTTGGAGGTGGGCATGGCTGGTTCGCCGACCAATCGCAAGCGATCGGCCACCCTGACGTAATGACGGCGGATTCCGAGCATGCCGAACACGATTACGGGGATTGCCAAGATGACGATCCACGCGCCGTGGCTGAACTTCACGATGGCGATGACCACGAGGACAACAGCGGTGGTAATGGCCCCGATGAAGTTCACTGCGGCCGCCCGCCGCCAGCCCCTCTCCCGAGAGCGCCACCAGTGGCGAACCATTCCGGTCTGGCTGAGGGTGAAGCCGAGGAAAACACCAACGACATAAAGCTGGATGAGGCGTGAGACCTGGGCATCGAATGCCCAGATCAATAGACCGGCGAGGGTGGCGAGGACCAGCACCCCGTTGGAGAAGACCAGCCGGTCGCCGAGGTTGCGGAGCTGGCGGGGCATCAGCTTGTGCCGGGCCAAGATCGCCGCCAAGCGGGGAAAATCCTGGTAGGCGGTGTTGGCGGCGAGAAAGAGGATGGCGGCGGTGAAGACCTGTAGCGCCCAGAAGCCCAGCCCGCCGGCGAAGGCAGCCCGCCCGATTTGGGAGATCACCGTTCCGTAGGTGTCAACCGTCTCCTCGGAGATACGAACGCCGAATTGTCGGGCGAGTGTGGAGATACCGAGGAACATGGTTATCGCGATCGCGCCGAGGAGGGCAAGCGTGATGTTGGCGTTCTTGGGCTTGGGTGGCTGGAAGGCCTGGACCCCGTTGGCGATAGCCTCCACCCCGGTGAGGGCGGTGGAACCGGAGGCGAACGCTCGCAGCAGCAAGAAGAGGCCGAGCGCCGCCACCTGAGGCTCGATTGGCTCCGTTGCCGAGACGGCCTGGGGGCAGGCGCCATCGGCACACTGAATGAAGCCGGTGATCAGCAAGGTCAGAACTGTGACCACGAAGGCGTAGGTGGGCAGCGCGAATAGGATCGAGGACTCCCTCACTCCCCGCAGGTTGGCCAAGGTCATCAGGGCGACAAAGAAGATGCTGATGGGAACCCGGTAGGGGAGTGCTTCCGGAACGGCCGAGGTGATGGCAGCGGTCCCGGCCGCCACCGACACGGCCACGGTCAGCGTGTAATCGATCAGCAGGGAGGAGCCAGCCGTAGCCCCTGGTATGAGGCCGAGGTTCTCCTGCGAAACGATAAACGCCCCCCCACCGTCGGGATAGGCGCGGATGGTCTGACGGTAGGAGACGATGACCACCGTGAAGAGGAGGGCGACGGCGATCGTGATCGGGGTAAGCCGGACGAAGGCCCCGACCCCGGCGAGGGCGAGGACCAGCATCGCTTCCTCAGTGGCGTATGCCACCGAGGAAAGAGCATCGGAGGAGAAGACGGGAAGAGCGAGGCTCTTCGGCAGGAGCTGGTGCTCTGCCTGGTCGGACGCCAGTGGTCTTCCAATCAGACGACGCTTGAAGTCGACCCAGCGAACCAAAACTTCCTCTGCGCCGACGGCTCAGGCGCGACCGGTCAGGTTATGCATGTCGTGGGCCAAAAGAAATCATTCGCTGGACCCAAAAAACGTGCGCCCGGAGGGAGTCGAACCCCCGACGCCCGCCTTAGGACGGCGGCGCTCTATTCCACTGAGCTACGGGCGCGTCACCCAAGTCTGGCAGGGTCCTGGCATCAGCCGTCGGTCGAGGCCCCGGTTTGGGTGTCTGGATTTCCGGGCCGACCAGCGCAAAGTCGCCTCTTGGTTCCTCTCCTGAGCGGCGGCGAGCTCCTCGGCCGGACCGCCTAAGCGGCCATCATCTCCCGGACGATCGGGCCTAACCCGGCGAAGAAGAACTCGACCGCAAAGGCCATCTCGATCAGCCCGATCAGCCTGGTGGCGATTCGCTGACCGTTGGCCCCCACATATTTGCCAAGAGTCTTTACGCCCAAGAGCAACATGAGACTGACGCTCATCACCAGCGCCAGGGCCAGGTAGAAGACCGCCTTCAGCGAGGGAGTGACCGCGTCGTTGAACAGGACGATCGCCGTCGTGATGGCGCCAGGGCCGGCCAGCAAAGGGATTCCTAATGGCGAGACGGCGATGTCCTGGGCGAACTCCTGGGTCGACTCGTCGCTGTATTTCGCTCTCGGTTGGCGGGCCTGCAGCATGTCATAGCCCATCAGAAAGAAGATGACACCGCCGACCACTCGCAGGCTGTCGGTCGAGATCGAAAAGAACTTGAAAACCGCCTCGCCCGCCAAGGACATGATCACCAACACGATGGTGGCGGCCATCACCGCCCGAATGGCGGTTGACCGAGCCCGGGACGGCTCGAAGTTCCGGGTCATGGCGGCATAGACCGGCGCGACGGTGATGGGGGACAACAGGACGAATAGTGATGCGAAGGCTTGGACGCCAAAGTCGAGCAGGGACATGGAAGACACAGTAGGACGCAGGCCTGCAGCCGGTTCCTGATGCCAACCTCTACCCTTCTCGCTAGATGAACTCCGAAGAAGAACGGATCGCCCTCTTCCTTGACTTCGAGAACCTGGCGATCGGGGCCCGGGAGGCACTCCACGGCCAGGAGTTCGACTTCAAACCCATCGCCGACGCTCTCGCCGAACGGGGGCGGGTGGTTTCCCGGCGGGCGTACGCCGACTGGTCGATGTTCGATGATGCCCGACGGATGTTGACCCGTCACCATGTCGAGTTGATCGAGATTCCCCAGAAGTTGGGCACCACCCGAAAGAACGCCGCCGACATCAAGATGGCGGTTGACGCCATCGAGATCGCCTTCGAGCGCGAATACGTGACGACGTTTGTAATCGGTACCGGTGACTCGGATTTCACCCCGCTGGTGCACAAGCTGCGTGAGCTCAACAAGAAGGTGATCGGGGTAGGAATCAAGGCGTCGACTTCGACCCTTTTGCCTCCCGCCTGTGACGAGTTCCTCTTCTACGAGAGCCTCGAGGGGGTCGAGCCTCGGACGCCTGAGCCGGTCGCTCCCCGTCGCAGCCGGGTGCGCCCCCCGGAGCCGGATGAGCCGTCGGTGGCTGACGAGCCGTCGGAGGAGTTGGAGCCGCTCATTACCCGCACTCTCGCCGGACTGCAGAGAACAACCGGCGAGGCGGTGCTGGCCTCTTCGCTTAAAAGAGCCGTGCTGCGCAAGGACTCGACCTTCTCCGAGGCGGATCACGGATTCCGCGGCTTCGGCGAATTGCTCCGTCACCTCGAAGAACAGGGTGTCGTCGAGTTGACCGAGGGGCCTGCCAGGGGTGACCCGGTGGTCCAATTCCCCCAAAACGGCGGCGGTGAGAACGAAGCGTTCGAGCTCTTGGTATCAGTGGTCACCGACCTGCAGAAGCGCAACGGGACACCCGCCCTCTCCGGACTCAAGAACCAGGTCCGCAAACAAGACCCGGACTTCTCGGAAAAGAAGTTCGGATACGGCGGGTTTCTCCAGTTCTGCCGGGCCGCCGCCACCAGGGGGCTTATCGAATTGGAGTGGGACGAACGGGTTGGCGACTACTGGGTGCGGGTCCCAACGGCATGATCGCCGAAGTGGTGGTGGTGGGGGCAGGGATCATCGGCGCCGCCATCTCCTACGAGTTAGCCCGGCATGGGGTCGACGGCGTGGTGGTGGTCGAAAAGGCGCCGGGACCGGCGGCGGGGTCGACCGGAGCCTCTTCGTCGATCTGTCGCTGCCGGTACACCCACCCGGAGGTGATCAGAGTGGCCCGCTCAGGGCTGGCGGCATTTCAAAACTGGGCCGAATACACCCGGCTCCCCGCTCCCTTGGCAAGGTTCCAAAGGACCGGGGCGGTGTGGATGTTCGGCTGGACGGCCGACCAAGTGGTCGCCGACACCGCCCGCTTGCTCGACCAGGGCGTGGCCGCCACCGCCATCGACGCTGCCACCCTGGCCGACCGCTTCCCGGCCCTCTCGCCCTGCGCCGTCCCTCTCGATGTTCGCACCGACACCGATCACGCTTGTGTGGCCGGAGAGGCCTTCATGGTCGAGGAGGAGGCCGGTTACATGGAGCCGTCTTCCACCAACCAGGATCTGCTAGATGCCGCCTCGCGGGCCGGGGTGGACGTGAGGTTCTCATCTCGTGTGGTCGGGGTGGCCCGGTCCGAAGGCGCCGCTCGTGGAGTGGTCCTGGCCGACGGGACGGACATTGCGGCCGGGCTTGTGATCAATGCCTCCGGGCCTTGGTGCAACCAGCTAAACGATCTTGCCGGGGTCGAGTTGCGATGGACGCTCACCCCGACTCGGATCCAGACGCTTTATCGGGAGTGGGACGAATCGCTCGGTGACCTTCCCATCACCCTCGACGGGACCTCCGGGATATATCTGCGGCCCGACCTGGGTCGCCGAGTGCTGATTGGCTCGGTCCTGGCCTCCGACGAGGAGGAGGTGGTCGATGATCCCGATGACTTCAGACAGACTCCGGATCCCGACTTCAGGGACGAGAAGATGGCCGCCTTCCACCACCGGGTTCCTCAACTGGACCCCCGGGGAAGCGTCCCCGGGATCGCCGGGCTCTACACCATCAACCGGGAGGATGTGCATCCCGTCCTGGGACCCACCGAACTGGACCGTTTCTGGGTCGCCAACGGCTTCTCCGGGCACGGCTTCAAGCTGGCTCCGGCGATCGGGTCGATGATCGCCGTTGCGTACACGGGCACCGTCCGCGAGTTTGATACCGACGTGCCGGCGGCCTTCTTCGGTGTCGACCGCCGGCCGCTTCTTGTAGCCACCAAGCATGTCCTGGCCTAAGGGGTGATCTACCTCGATTCCCCGGCTACCCGGGCGGCCTTGTCGATGCCGGCCGCCATCGCCGCCATGCGTATCGGTCTGGGCGACGATCGCCAGGTGCCGGTCCGAACCCGGCTGGGCGGATCGCTTTTCATGCCGGGACGGGCAGGAGCCGAGACCGGGGTCAAGGTGTTATCGGTGGTGCCCGGCAACCCCGTGGGGCTGGTGATGGTGTTCGCTGCCGACGGTTCTCCGTTGGGAGTTGTCGACGGCTCGGCTTTGACCGCCATCCGGACCGGAGCAGCGGCCGGGCTCGCCACCGACCTTTTGGCTCCCCGGCAGGCGGCGGTGATGGCCATGTTGGGAGCGGGGGCGATGGCCGCCGATCAGATCGAAGCCGTGCGTTCGGTGCGTCCCATCGAGAGGGTTCTGGTGTGGAGCCGGGACCCGGAGCGAGCTGCGCTGTTGGCTGGCCGAATCGGGGGGAAACCGATCGACGACCCCAATCGGGCGGTGGCCGCGGCGGACATTGTCACCACTGCCACTCCCGCCACCGATCCGCTTTTCGACGACGAGGCGATCCGTTCGGGCACCCACATCAATGCCGTGGGGGCGTTCACCGCCGACATGTGCGAGGTTCCGGCTCAAACGGTCAACCGCTCCTATGTCGTGGTCGATGATCTCGACGCTGCTTCGGCCGAGGCGGGTGACCTGCTCCGGGCGGGACGACCTCCGGTCTGCACCCTGGCCGACGTGCTGGCGGGTCGTCACCCTCAGATCGGCGAAGACGTCACAATGTTCAAGTCGGTGGGGATCGCCTCCCAGGACGTGGCGGCGGCGGTAGCGGCGATCACGGTCGCTCGCCGACTCGGGCTAGGAATCGTGATGCCGGTCTGATGCGACCGCTCCTCAATCGTTGGCGACGGTCCCCGGCTTTGGAGCTGCTCACCGACAGGGAGACGACCGGATTCCTGGTGCTGTCGGCCCTGGTCGGCCTGGGGGTGGGGCTGGGCACCGCCGCTCTGATCACGGTGGTCCGCGGCGTTGGCTCGGCGTTTGCCTTCCTCGAAGGATTGGCCGGAGGTCAGCCCTGGTGGGTGCTGGTGGCGGTGCCGCTTGGTCTGGTCGCCTCATGGTGGGTGGCGAAAAGGTTCGCACCAGAGGTGGAAGGCGACGGGGTGCCCGATGCCATTGCTGCCCTGGCCATCCATGGCGGCCGGATCAGGGGCCGAGTCGTCCCGGCGAAGATTCTTTCGACGGCCCTCACCCTCGGCGGAGGGGGCTCCGGCGGACGTGAAGGCCCGATTGTGCAGATCGGCGCTTCGATCGGATCGGTTGTGTCGCGATTCTTCCACCTCGGGGAAGACCAGATACGAAGCCTGGTCGCCGCCGGGGCTGGAGCCGGCATCGGCGCCAGCTTCAACGCCCCCATTGCCGGCATGCTCTTCGCCCTCGAAGTGATCCTGGGCAGCTTCGCGGTGCGCCACATGTCGGCGATCGTCATCGCCTCGGTCGTTGCTGCCATCACCAGCCGTCGGCTCATCGGTGCAGATCTGGCGGTTCGCGCCGCCTCTTACACCCTGGAGGACCCCCGCCAGTTAGCGGTCTTCTTGCTGTTATCTCTGCTGGCGGCCGGTGCAGGACTAGCGGTCCTACGAGGGATGGATGTGCTCGACCGCTGGGGCAAGCGTCGGGAGCGTGGAGTATGGCGTCCACTCGGCTTTGGCCTTGCGGTGGGGGTGATCGGCCTATTCGAAGGTGATGTCCTTGGTACCGGTCAAGAATTCCTCTCCGACCTTCTCGAGCAGTCGGACCTGTTTGAACGGGTGGAGATCGGGGGAACCGCCTGGTGGGCACTGGGAGTTCTGGCGATAGCAAAACTGGTCGCCACCTGCCTAACCGCCACGTCGGGGGCGGCCGTGGGGGCCTTCATGCCAAGCCTCTTCATCGGCGCCACCCTCGGTGCCTCACTCGGCCAGTTGTTGCAACCGATCTGGACCTTCGGGGAGTTACGACCGGGCGCCTTGGCCGTGGTGGGCATGGCGACAGTCATCGCCGCGGTGGCCCGCGCTCCCTTGACGGCGATGATGATCGTCTTCGAGGTGACCGGTGCTCGGGACTATGGCCTGGTGCTGCCGTTGATGCTAGGGACGACCATGGCCACTTTTCTGGCAGACCGGTTCCATCGCGACAGCCTCTATGCGGCTGCCCTTCGCCGGAGGGGAATCACTCTTGTTCCCCACGGGGAGGTGGATCTGCTCGACACCGTGCTGGTGAGCGATGTGATGCACAGGCCTCATGCGGTGGCACACCCCGGTCAGACCGTCGCCTCAGCCGAAGAGGCGATGCAACGGTACCGGTACAACGGACTTGCTGTTCTGGAACACGGCAAGGTGGTCGGGGTCTTAACCGTGGCCGATATCGTCCGATCCGGTGGTCCCAGTTCGTCTCATACTGTGGACCAGGTAATGACCCACCGTCCGGTCACTATTACCCCGGATATGCCGGTGTCGAGAGCGCTTGAACGGCTCGCCGCCCTCGGCGTTGGGCGGTTGCCGGTGGTCGCTACAGACGGCAGCGGTGATTTTGTCGGCATCTTCCGCCGGGAGGAGGCCGTCCGCGCTTACCACCGGGCCTTGGGCAATCGGACCGATCGGGAGCTGGTCCGCCGCCGGCTCGACCAGCGGACCGACCCTGGCGCCGGGTATTACGAATTCCGGGTTCCCCGTGGCTCGATCGCCGACGGAAAGCTGTTGCGTGAGGTGGCGTGGGCGGAGGGATCGACGCTTGTCTCGGTTCGCCGGGGCCGGGAGGTGATTGTCCCAACGGGGGGAACGACCCTCCTCGCCGAAGACGTGGTCACCGCCTTCGGGACTCCCGACTCCCGCGCCGAGATGATCGGGCGTCTCAACGCCGGTGCTGACGAAGCCACCGCCGAGTTGGTGATCGACGAAATCGAGCAGGGGGCTTCGAGCCAATGAGGTGAGGGGGCGAGTCCGTCCCGTAGAATCGAGCAACATGGGTGTAGCTCTCGCAATCATCATCGTGGCGCTGGTCTTGATCGGGCTGAGCGTTTATCTGAACCGGCGCCGCAAGGCCCTCGAGGCCGAGTTGGGGATTGAGATACCGAGCCGGCGACGGCGCGAAATGCCCGCCCCCGCGCCGGCGATCGAAGTCGATCACCCTCGGCCCGAACTCGCCGAGTTCCACGTCGAAGGCCACACCGCCAGGGTGCGGTTCGATGTTCCGTTGCCCGAGGGTGAACCCGACGAGATTCTCGTCGAGTTGTTGGTCGGCGAGGCGATCGAAGTCATGCGCGAGAAGCGCCACTCGCTGCCCCTGAGCAGCGTGACCGAGGTGGTGGCGTTGGCGGGGAGAGGCGAGGTTCGTCAGGTCGGCAAGGCCAAGCTCGACCAGCCGGGCGCTCTCCCGCCGAGGGCGGAAGGGGTAAACATCCTCAACTTGTCCAGTCTGAGCGATGACCCCCTGGTCGCTTCCTTCTCCACCCATGGCCAGCCCGATGTCATTCCCGACACCAAAGTCCGCGGTCGCCCCGACGAGTTGCGACCGTTCGCTGAGGAGCTTCACCTTCCCCGGGCCGTCGCCACCGGCCTTCGGGCCCAAGGCATCGATCCCACCACTGTGGCCCCCGGGGAGCTGGTGGTTGGCTTGCTCCGGTTGTTTGGCTATCAGATCGCTCCCGCCGGGCTAACCGCCTGGATGGCGAGCAAGGCCGGAGAAAGAACGTATGTGGTTGAGGACAAATACCGGCCGGGTGATCACCCCGAACTCGACGAAAGCGTCATTCGCAAGTTCATGATCGAGTTTGGGTCGGTCGGGGCCAACCGAGGCATGCTCGTCACCGACAAGTACGGCCCCTTCGAGATCTATGAGCTGGAGCGCAAAAACCCGAAGATCCGCTTTGTCACCCGCCACCGTCTGCAGAAGATGGTCGACTCGCTGTCGCTGTCGTAAAGGTCGGGCATCGGCCTTGGTGCTTAGCCCCTGGTCTCTAGCTCCCCATCTCTGGCTGCCCACTCCCCTTGCTCGGGTAATATGACTCCACCAAGGAGGCGATAGCCGAATGTTCTCTCCCAAAGGTCCCGAGTGGATCATCATCTTGCTCGTCGTTGTGCTCCTTTTTGGCGCCCGCAAGCTCCCCCAACTCGCCCGTTCGTTGGGCGCCTCCGCCAAAGAATTCCGCAAGGGCATCCAGGAAGGTGCGGAGGAGTCCGACACGGAGACTCCATCCCCAAGCGAACCCAGCCGCTAACTAGCTCCTGCTGGCTAGCTCCCGTCAGGCCGGAAGGAACTTCCGGCCACCCCGCGGCGTTCTCGGGTTGAGGTCCTATGTCTGAGACCTTCCCCCTCACTTGGGAAGAGGTGGCGCGGAGCCATGGCCGCAAGATCTACAACTACGCCTACCGCCTTTCGGGCAACCCCCACGACGCCAGCGACCTGGTGCAGGAAGTGTTGCTCCGGGTTCGGAACGGGCTCGCCGACTATCAGCCGGGTTCGTTCGAAGGCTGGCTGTGGCGGATCACCCGCAACGCTTTTCTGGATGAAACCCGCCGGCGCCGGCGTCGCCCCACCGCTCCGCTACCCGACGACGCCGATCACCGATTCGCTGCCTCCTTCGCCTCGCCCTCTCCCGAAGACGTCCTGGCCAGCCTGCGCTTCGATGAAGATATCCAAAAGGCGCTCGCCGACCTTCCCTACGAATTCCGGGAGGCCGTCGTGATGTGCGATGTGATCGGCCTCTCCTACGAAGAGATCGCTCAGGCCGCCGCGGTGCCAGTCGGCACGGTAAGGAGCAGGATCCATCGGGGACGGCGGATGTTGCGAGAGAGGCTGATATGACGGGTGGTCGGTTCCGTCATCTGGGTGATGAGATCTCGGCGTATCTCGACGGCGAGTTGTCGGACGTCGAACTTCGCAAAGCTGCCTCGCATCTCGCCGGCTGCGATGTGTGCCGTGATGAGATGGAAGAGACGATGATGGTTCGGGCTCGGCTCCGATCCCTTCCACTGCTCGAGCCTCCGGCGCTTCTTGGGCTCGCCACCGACCATGTCCGTCCGTTCCGCCGCCGCCGGGCGATGATCGCCGGAGCGGCCGCCGCGGCGATGGCCGCAATCCTGGCCGCGTCCAGTTTTATGAACCCTGAGAAGGTGGTGGCGTTGAGCTCAGAGGACCTCGTCAGCTCGTTCCGGGCGCGGGCCTCACTCGACCCCAATTTCACGGGTCGCATGGTGCCGCTCGAACAGATCTATGGCATTCAGCTCGAGGACACCCAACGATGAATGGGCAGATCCGAAGGTTGGTGGTTCCCCTGGCGGCGCTACTGGCGTTCGCCACGTTCGCTGGCTCTCCGGCGATGGGAGCTGTCGACCTCGCAGCGATGTTCGAACGCGCCGCCGCCGCCGAGTTCAGTGGCGATCAGGTCGTGACTTGCAGCACCCCGGTTGGGGTGCGCGATGGCGCTGCCCGGGTGGCGCAGAAGGACGGGGTGGTCTACATCTCGGCCGGCGAAGAAGGCACCCCGGCCATCACCGCCGGCGCCGGGTCCTTAGCGGTGACCGGGCCGGGTGGATCGGTTACGGCGGTGGAGGTGGCAGCTGCTACCAAACCTCCGACCGGTTATGTGGGTTCGGCTTCCGAAGTGGTCACCTACCTCGATCGGAAGGCGGATCGAGTCACGCTCACCACCGCCGGTCGACCACGTGTACGGCTCACGTTTGACCACGAGACCGGGGCTTTGCTTCGTTCAGAAACGCTCAACACCGACGGGAGCATTTACTGCACGACCAAGATGACGAGCTTTGTTGCCGGCACTCCCCGGGTGCCGGCAACCGGTGAAGCCACCGCCCACCAACTGGCGAGCGATCCGGAATTCTCCGAAACGGTGTTTCCCGACAAGCTCGGGAGCTTCAAGCGCCTCGACGTATACGGATGGAACGAGGGCGGAGAGATGGCCTACTACTCCGATGGCTACTTCGCCTTTGCGATCTTCCACGTCGATGCGCGCTTTTCTGTCGCTTCGATCGCCGATGCTCGCCAACACGAGGGCAAGCTCGGTGCTTACTGGCGTTGGTTCCGACCCGGTACGGTGACCCTGGTTTGGGAAAGTGACGAAGGGGGGATGGCCCTCCACGGTGACCTGCCCGTGGACATGCAGTCAGCCGTCCTCGCCGGTTTGCCGGCCCCGGCGCGACCGAACCTGCTCGATCGCATCCTGGCCGTCTTCGGGCTGTAACTTCTAAGAGGCCAACGACTACCGGTCTAAACCGATTTCGTCGCCGAGCAACACCCTCGCCGCCCATCCCACCGGGTCGTTCAACTCGTCCGCCGTCGGAAGTCGCTCCGGACCCTGCCAGATGTTGTCCAGAGCCTGCTGACCGTACCGGCGCTCGACTTCTGTGCAGAAAGCGAGGCCGGTCTCCATCTGGGCGGTGGTCAACGTCGCCAGGACCGGTCCGATCGGATCGTCGCCGGGTGGTGAGGCGAATCGATCGAGACGGGGCACCAGTTCTTCGATGGCTCGCTTTACGACTACTTGGCGGTATCCCGAGCTTGTGGCAAGAAAGGCCCCCACGGATTTCTCCTCCGTCGAGGAACCACGGTGCTCGAGGATTGCCCTGATCGCATCGGAGGGATCCCGCCCCTCTTCATCTGAGCCCGCCGCCATCATCCCAAGAAGGTCCTGGGGGTCGGGCACCATCGCTACCGAAGTGGCCGCCACCAACCGGCCAAGATGTTCGATAAGCCAGGGCACGGTGAAGAGCGCTCGGTGGACCAGCTCGGAGGCGCCGGCCCACAAGCGAACCTCCCTCGGTTCGGCTTTGGTGTGCTCGATCACCCGATCGAGACCCGTTCCGATTATTAGCAACGGACCGGACGGGAAAAGGGCGACCCCGGACTCGAAGGTCGCCGGGTGGCGTGAGGAGATCATTCCAGCGAGCGTGCCAACCTGGAGTCCGGCCAGAGTCGCTCCGAGGCCCGGGATGGGCATGCCGGCGGCGGCATCGCCGATCGCCTCGGCCAGATAGGACAATCTCGGCAAGGCGAGATCTACCCACTGAGGTGGGTCCACCACCACGATCTCAGGAACCGGCGCCACCGGGAACGGCACCAAGGGCTCCAGTCGATTTTCCACCATGCGGACCAGCTCTCGGACTTCCTCTGCTGCGAAGGGATCGATCGCCTGGCGGTCCCCGGCTAGATGGTGGGCCACCTCCCCAGCCAGCCTCCAGTTGATCGGTCCGGGCTGGTTGAAAAGCTCGAAGAGCCGCGAAAACAGGTCGTCAGGCATATCTCCCCCCGTTTTGGCACGGCAGGACCGTGCCTTGACCCCAGATCGCCGCGCCAGAACGGGTGGCCGGTTTCATACACTCCGATCTTATGGATCCCGGCGAGGTACGGACGCGGGTGGCGGTAAGAGCAGAGCCGCTCGATCCAGGCGCGCTAATCGCGGAGATCGGCGAGCCGGGGGCTGGCGCCATCGTGCTGTTCTTGGGAACGGCCCGCGACCACTCTCCAGGCAAAGAGGGCATCACCCATCTCGAATATGAGGCTTATCCCGAAACCGTCGAGGCCAAGATCGCCGAGGTGGTCGCCGAGGCAGTGGCCCGTTGGCCGCTTCGGGCGGTGATCGTCGAACATCGGGTGGGGAAGGTTGCGGTGGGAGAGCCGTCGGTGGCGGTGGCCGTGGCGGCCGCCCATCGGGAGGGGAGTTTCGAGGCCGGCCGATTCTTGATCGACCAATTGAAAGCAAGCGCTCCGATTTGGAAAAAGGAACATTGGGCCGGCGGGGGAGAGTGGGTCAAAGGTGCTTGATTTTTTCGGTGAGACCAACCCCAAGCCGAAACTCGGCGGTATAAGGTCCCCAAGGTCGCCGGCGAGGAGGTAAATGTGACAACGGTTGTCGATCGCCCATCGTCACCCGCCAAAGGGGTGCGTCAGATGACTGTCGCGTCGAAAATCGCCGAATGGGCGGCTGTGACCCCAAAAGCCGTAGCGATGAGGGAGAAGGACTACGGGATCTGGCAGGAGATCACCTGGTCAGAACTCTGGGAGAACGTCCTCGCCGCCGGGCACGGACTGCTCGCCCTCGGGGTACAGCCGGGCGATCGCGTGTCGATCCACTCCGAGGACCGACCAGAGTGGGTCATTCTTGACATCGCCACGGTTGCGGTCCGGGCGATCACCGTCGGCCTCTATCCGACCAACCCCGCCGCCGAGGTCCAGTACCTGCTCTCCGATTCGGACGCCAAAGTGCATCTGGCCGAGGACCAGGAGCAGGCCGACAAGGTCATAGAGGTGATCGAGAGTCTCCCCGGGCTGGAGAAGATCATCCACGTCGAGCCCCGCGGGTTCCGGGCGTGGCGAGACGACCCCCGGTTCATATTCTGGGACGACTTCCTCGAGCTTGGCCGCCGGCACCGGATCGAAAACCCGGAAGCAGTCGAGCAAAAGATGGCCGAGGCGGAGGCCGACGACCTGATGACCCTGGTGTACACCTCGGGAACCACCGGCCCGCCCAAAGGGGCGATGTTGACCAACGCCAACTTCCACTACTGCGCCGAGCAAGTGATTGAGGTCGAAGACCGCCTGCCGGGCAACATCAAGCCTTCCCCCGCCGACCAGATCCTCACTTACCTGCCGCTCTGTCACGTCGCCGAGCGCATCTTCTCCACGTGGACGCTGGCCCAATCGGGAACCGTGCTCAACTTCGCCGAGTCGATCGAAACCGTGCAGCAGAACCTGCGCGAGGTGCAGCCGACGCTCTTCTTCGCCGTTCCTCGCATCTGGGAGAAGATGCACGCCGGCGTGCTGATCAAGGGCAAAGACGCCACAGCCTTCAAGCGACTCTGGTTTGGGACCGGCCTCAAACTGGCCAAGGCCATCGGTCGCATGAAGGTTGCCAATGGTGGCAACCACACCTTCGGCTCCCGGGTGCTCTACACCATCGGGTACCCACTGATGTTCCGCGCCCTGCTCGAGCGTGTTGGTCTGCGCCATTGTCGTTGGGCAGGTTCGGGAGCTGCCCCGATCGCCCCCGAGGTTCTCGAGTTCTTCATCGGTCTCGGCGTGCCCGTCTTCGAGTTGTACGGGATGACCGAAAATGCGGCTGTTGCCACCTACAACCCGGTCGGACGGATGAAACTCGGGACCGTGGGGGTCCCATACCCGGGTATCGGATTCCGCATAGACGAAGAGACCGGGGAGATCCAGACCAAACACCCTGGTGTGTTCAAGGGCTACTGGCGCCTCCCAGAGAAGACCGCGGCGACGTTCACCGACGATGGCTGGCTCAAGACCGGAGACGTCGGCCAGTGGGTCGATGGGACTCATGTCAAGATCGTCGATCGGATCAAGGACATCATCATCACCTCGGGCGGAAAGAACGTTTCGCCCTCGGAGATCGAGAACAAGCTCAAGACCTCGCCCTACATCAAGGAGGCGATGGTCATCGGCGACCGCCGCAATTACTTAACGGCGTTGATCGGCATCGAACTCGACACCGTCGGCGACTGGGCCACGCGTCGGGGCATTCCCTACACGACTTATCGGGATCTGTCCGAGAAACCCGAGGTGCTGGAGCTGATCCAGGGGGTGATTGACGAGACCAACAGCCACTTTGCCCGGGTGGAATCGATCCGCAGGTTCAAGATGATCCCCAAAGAGCTCGACCACGAAGATGGTGAGCTCACCGCCACCCAGAAGCTGAAGCGCAGCGCGATGGAGGGGATGTTCTCCGATCTGATCAACGAGATGTATGGGCAGGGCAAATCGCGGATAGGGGCATGATCCAACTCGCGGTTCTGGCCCAGGCCGGGCCGCCTGCCGGTTTCGACAAACTGCTCAACGCCCTGATCAACGGAGTGGCGCTCGGGGCGGTCTATGCGCTCCTGGCACTCGGGTTTGTGCTCATCTTCAAGGCGACCCAGGTGGTCAACTTTGCCCACGGCTCCCTGGCGGCCATCGGCGCCTTCCTCACCGCTTCCTTCTTCACCGTTCTCAAGATCCCCGGCCGCTTCCTTCCCGGCCTTCCCAACTGGGCGAGCTGGGGATTGTCGGCGGTATGCGCCGTGCTGGCGGCCGCAGTGGTCGGTCTGATCGCCGAGCGGATCTTCATCCGGCCGATGGTGGGAGAGCCCATCTTCTCGGTGGCGATCATCACCATCGGAGCCGACATCATCATGCGAACCATCAACGACGACTTCGTCGGCCAGGGTGCCCGATCGCTGGCCGACCCCTGGGGTATACAGTTCATCAGGGCCGGCAACCTGTTGATCAACCATACCCAGATGGTGACTGTGGGAGTGTCGATCCTCTGCTTCCTGCTCGTGGCGTGGTTCCTCCGCAGCCGGTTGGGGGTGGCGATGAGGGCGACGGCCTTCGACCAGGAAGCGGCTCAAGCCCAGGGGATTGACGTTGGACGGATCTTCGCGATTGCCTGGGCGATCGGCGCCGCCTTGGCTGCCGTAGCCGGGATCTTCTCCTCGGTGGCACCGCGGGCGGCGGGCGTCGCCAACACCACTGCCTTCGTCGTCTTCCGGGCCTTCCCGGCGGTAATCATTGGCGGCCTTGACTCGGTGGTGGGGGCGGTCGTCGGTGGATTCCTGGTCGGCATCGCCGAGGTCACCATCGGGACCTATACCGCCGGGATGTCGAACGTGGTCGGCGTCGGGTTCGGGGTAGTTGTTCCGTACCTGTTGATGTTGATCTTCCTCTTGTTCAGACCGTATGGCCTCTTCGGAACCGAGGAGATCCGCCGAGTATGAGAGCCCGTCCCCTCCTCTTCACCTCTTATGAGGCTGACTCGGCCATGCTCCCGACGATGACCAAGAAGGTGGTCATGGGAGTGTTGTTGGTGATTGCCTTCACCCTCCCGATGCAGCTGATCCCCGGGCTCCGCTGGCTCGGCACCAACGCCTGGATGGTGGTCCTGGGTCAAGCTTTGATCTTTGCGATCGGGGCCCTCGGTCTCAACATCCTCACCGGGATGGCCGGTCAAGTATCTCTCGGACATGCCTTCTTCATGGGAGTCGGGGCCTACACCGCCGTCATCCTTGGCGGCGAGCAGAGCAGTTCCCTGGTCGGGCTTGGCCTGCCCATCTGGATCTGGCTTCCGGCCGCCGGAATCGCCGCCGCCCTGGTCGGCGCGGTGGTTGCACCCACCGCGGTGCGGGTCCGTGGTCTCTATCTAGCCTTCGTGACGATCGCCCTGGTTTTTATCGGCGACCACGTTTGGCGGAACGTCCGCAATGTATCGGGCGGGCCCAGCATCGGGCGGGAATGGCCTCCGCTCGAAATCAGGCTGTGGAAAGAGGAGGCACCACTAGTCGACATCAGCAGTGACGGGGCGTTGTTGGGCATCGACCTCAGCCGCCAAGCCAAACAATTCATGTTTCTCCTCCTCTTGACTTTCCTGGCCGCCCTGGTGCACAAGAACATCGCCCGCACTCGGGTCGGTCGCGCATTTGCCTCGATCCGAGACCGCGACATCGCCGCCGAGGTCATGGGAGTCAATGAGGTCAGCTACAAGGCTCTGGCGTTTGCCCTCTCGTCGGCCTTCGCCGGGGTGGCGGGTGCGCTGCTCGCCTCCTACTTCGGCAGCCGGATCCCAGAGGCTTGGGACCTCGTGCTCTCTGTGCAGTTCATTGCCATCCTGCTGATCGGCGGTGCCGGCACGACCGCCGGGGCTTTGCTCGGGTCTTTCTTTGTGGTGATGGTTCCTCGTTTGGTAGAGACCGTGACGAGGTGGGCCTCGGACTTGGCCGAAGGCGAAGGGCCGCTGGCGGCGGTGGCGAATGTGCTGCTTTCTACCGGCCCCACCGACTTCGGGCTGGTGGGTACCTCCGCCATCGGCCCGGGCCTGTCGGTGTTTCAGCTCAACTTGGTGCTTTACGGAGCGTTGATCGTGATTTTCCTGATCTTTGAGCCGTTGGGGCTGTTCGGAATCTGGCTCCGAATCCGCAACTATTGGAAAGGATGGCCCTTCACCTACTAATAAGTGCCCAGTAATCAGTACCCGGTACTGAATACAAGGGCAGGCAGACAACAAAACTGGAGGAAATGTGAGAAAACGAAGATCGACCCTGGCGCTGATCGTCAGCCTCGCTCTGGTGATGGTCGCCTGCGGCAGCCCCGCCGCCACCACCACCAGCGGGGCGGTCGTGGAGACGACGGCTGCGCCCGTCGAGACCACGGCGGTCGAAGAGACCACCACCACTGCCGCGGCGGATGTCACCTTCGACGTCGGAATCACCGAAGACACGATCACCGTTGGCCTCCTGGCCGACCTGACCGGTATCTTCTCGCCGCTGGTCCAGGACATCGTCGCATCCCAAGAGGTGTACTGGGATCTGGTGAACGAGGCCGGAGGCATCGCCGGGCGGCAGATCGAGCTGCTCATCGAAGATACCAACTACAACGTCGATCAGCATCGGACCAAATACGAGGCCATCCGTGACCAGGTGGCCCTCCTCAGCCAGTCGACCGGCTCTCCCCATACCGCCAGCATCATCGACCTGCTGCTGGAGGACAATGTGGTGGTGATACCCCTCACCTGGTATTCGGGTTGGGCCGACCCGGCGTTCGACCAGAGTGCGGTGCTCGAGAAGCAGACCAATTACTGCTTCGAGGGCATGAACGTGGTGGAGTGGCTCTCGGACAAGTTCCAGGCCGACAACGGACGGGCTCCCACCTGGGCGGTGATTTCTTTCCCCGGTGAATACGGGCAGGACAGCGCCTTTGGCGCCAAACATGCCATTGCCGAGCTCGGACTGGAGTTGGTCTTCGACGGCGAGGGTCTGGTCACGCCAACGCCGGACGACCCGGAGACCGAGATAATTACCGGGATTGTGTCGAACACGCCCGATCTGGTGTTTGCCACCGTCAACCCGACCAACTTCGCCTTGATCATCGGCGGTGCAGCCCAGTCGGGATTCCAGGGCCAGTGGACCGGGGCGGTACCGAGTTACGACTTCCGGTTGCTCGACTCACCGGTGGCGCCGATCCTTACGGCGGCCTACTGGCAGCCGGCCTACAACGTAACCTGGGGAACCGACGTCCCCGGCATGGGGCCGCTACGTGATGCGCTGCTGGCGGCCCGACCCGAGCTGAGGCCGTCCGATGCCTTGGTGACCGGATGGCTCGAGGCAACGACGGCAGAAGCGGTGCTGAGGGCCGCAGCCGAGACCGGTGACATGACGAGGGCCGGGATCAAGGCCGCCGCCCTTTCCATCGAGGGGTTGAGCTTCAACGGGCTGGCGCCCGACCAGAGCTACTCCCCGCCTGACGACCCCGCCTCCTATGTCACCCGGGCCATTGCCATGGTTAAGCCGAATCTGGAGGCGTACACCGCCGCCGGTGGAGCCACCCAGACAATCGGGACCGCCCCCAACGGCGGGACCACCGGTTCGGAGCTGGTCGAGGAGTTCTTTGTCGGAGAGGTTGCGGCAGCCTACGACTTCCAATCGCGCTGTTTCGCTCCCTGATCGGTGAGTCTGAGGGGGCGGTCCGCCAGGATCGCCCCTTCCCTGACCGATCGGATACGGATGCTGAACGTCTCCAACCTCGAGGTCGTATACAACGATGTGGTGCTGGTGCTGAGGGGCATCTCCTTGGAGGTGCCCTCCGGCCAGATCGTGGCTCTGCTCGGCGCGAACGGGGCCGGGAAGACCACGACCATGCGGGCCATCACCGGGCTGCTCGACGTTCACGAGGGCGACATCACCAAGGGCCACATCACCTTCGATGGCGAGGAGCTCACCAACAAGAACCCCTCGCTCATCGTCCGCCGTGGGATCAGCCAGGTGATGGAGGGCAGGCGAACCTTCGCCGAGATGTCGGTAGATGAGAACCTGAGGGCCGGCGCCTTCGTCAACACCAATCGCAAGAAGGTGGACGAGGCCTTCGAGAGGGTGCTGAACCTATTCCCGGTGCTGGCCCAGCGCCGCCGTGCCACCGCCGGCTACCTGTCGGGCGGCGAGCAGCAGATGCTGGCGATTGGGCGGGCGCTGATGCAGGACCCCAGGCTGCTAATCCTCGACGAGCCCTCGTTAGGACTGGCCCCCCGCCTCGTGCAGCAGATCCGTGACATCATCGTGGAAATCAATCAGCAGGGCACGGCCGTCCTGCTCATCGAGCAGAACGCCACCATGGCTCTCGCCATCGCCCATCACGGTTACATAATGGAGACCGGGAAGATGGTGATGGACGGCACCCCCGCCAAGCTGATGAAGGACGCCGATGTCCAGGAGTTCTACTTGGGTCTTCACGGAGAAGGTCAGAAGAAGAGCTTCCGCGACGTCAAGCACTACAAGCGGCGCAAGCGGTGGCTGTCGTGAGCGATCGCCAGGCCGACCCGCTGCTCGAGGTAAAGGACATCCACCTCTCGTTCAAGGGGGTGCGGGCCATCGACGGCATCTCTTTCCAGGTCAACGATCGCGAGCTGTTCGCCATCATCGGTCCCAATGGAGCCGGCAAGACCTCGATCTTCAACTGCATCAACCAGGTCTATCACCCACAAAGAGGCGACATTCTCTGGAAAGGCCATTCGCTTCTCGGGCTGAAACCGAATAAGACGGCGGAGCTCGGCCTCGCTCGCACGTTCCAGAACATCGCCCTCTTTCCCCACATGACGGTGATCGAGAACATCCTCACCGGCCGTCACGTGAGGATGAAGAGAGGGTGGCTGGCCGGGGCGCTGTGGGTGGGTCCGGCCAAGGCCGAGGAGATGGCCAACCGGTTCAAGGTCGAGGACATCATCGACTTCCTCGAGATCGAACAGTGGCGCAAGTACCCGGTTGGGCTGCTTCCTTACGGCATCCAGAAGCGGGTCGAGCTGGGCCGAGCCCTGGCGATGGAGCCTGAGCTGTTATTGCTCGACGAGCCGGTGGCGGGGATGAACCTGGAGGAGACCGAGGACATGGCCCGTTTCACTCTCGACATCCAGGACGAGCTGGGCATCGCCATCATCTTGGTCGAACACGATATGGGCCTCGTGATGGACATCGCCGACCGGGTCATGGTCGTCGACTTTGGAAAGAAGATCGCTGAGGGCCTCCCCGGGGCCGTCCAGCGCAACCCCGAGGTCATCAGGGCATACCTCGGTGAGGAGTTCAAATCGAAAGAACTGCTCGAAGCCGAGGCGGAAGCGGAAGCGGCCGCCGAGGCCTCCACCGCCTGAGGAACGTCTCCAACGGGGTCAGGTGCCGCCGGTGACCTTCCAGGCGGCGGGCATCACCAAGCCGGCGGCGAGCGCCTTCAGTACGTCCCAGAAGACGAAAGGGACAACCCCGTTGGCAACCGCCGAGCCGAAGTCGAGTCCGACGTTGACCATGAGGCCGGCGACTCCGAGACCGTAGATCACCAGGCTCCCCACCAAGAAGGCGCCGAACCCGCTCACAAAGCGGCGGTCGTGGCGGCCTTCGGCCAGCCTGCCGACCAGAAAGGCGGCCACCACGAAACCGATCAGGTAACCACCGGTCGCCCCCAGCAAGGTGTCATAACCGGAGCTGTGCTCGGCGAAGACCGGCGCCCCGGCCGCTCCCGCCGCCACGTAGAGCGCCATGCTCAGCGCCCCGAGCCTGCTTCCCATCACCCCCCCCGCCAACAGCACGGTCAGGGTCTGCAGTGTAAAGGGGACCTCGATGGGCGGGATGCGGAAGCTGAATTGGGCGGCGACTGCGGTCAGCCCCGCAAAGCCGATCACCGCGGCGAACGCGGCGATACGCGATCGGGGCAAGATGCGAGCGGCGAGGACCTGGGTAGCTGTGGTCACCTGTCTCTCCTTGATGGCATTGGGGCCACTCTATTAACGGCTATCCATCGACCTCCGTTACGATCGCCTCCGAGTTGCAACTCGAACAACACGGCATGCACGATCCGCCGGGCGCTGGCCGCTGGCCGCTGGCGGTGGCCGCTTTGGCCCTCACGGCGGCCGGGATGATGATTGCTGGCTGGACCGTACGCCTCCCTTTCTACGCGTTCTCACCCGGCCCAGTGGGTGACGCGGTCGCCGCGGTCGAGATCGGAGAGGTCACCACCTACCAGGCGACCGACTCCCTGCTCATGTTGACGGTGTCGAGCCAGGAGGTGAACCCACTGGAGGCTCTTGTGGTGGCCTTCGACCCGACCGTCGACTTGGTGAGGCGAGAGGCGGTCCGCGACCCCGACGAGACCGACGAGGAATTCGTGGCTCGAAATCAGGCCAACATGGATCTCTCCAAAGAGACCGCCATCACCCTCGCGCTCCGGCGGCTCGGCTACGAGGTCACCACCAGTTCCGATGGAGTGGTGGTCGCCGAGATCATCGAAGGACTCCCGGCCGCCTCCGTGCTCGAAGTCGACGACGTCATCGTCAGCATCGATGGCGAGCCAGTCGAGCTTCCCGAACAAGTCGGCCGGCTGTTGACCGGCAAGGAGCCCGGGAGTCTGATCGAACTCAACGTTCTCCGGGGCGAGACCGAGCTACAGCTCGAGGTCGAGTTGTCGCCCCGCCACGACGACCCCGAAGTGGCGATGATCGGGATCAGCGCCGGGGCCAAAAACGCCCGCTTCGAGTACCCCTTTCCGATCGACATCGACGCCGGACTGATCGGGGGACCCTCGGCAGGGATGATGTACGCCCTGGCGGTGATCGAAGTACTCACCCCGGGAAGCCTGTCCGCCGGCCGGGTGGTGGCAGGCACCGGAACCATCGACACGGAGGGAAAAGTTGGCGGCATCGGGGGCGTCCGTCAAAAGGTGGTGGCCGCCGAGGCGGCCGGAGCCGACGTGATGCTGGTACCTTCGGCCAACTACGAGGAGGCCCTCACCGCCAACCGCCAGACCCTCGAACTGATCCCCGTATCCACCCTCGACGAGGCGCTGTCGGCTCTCGCCTCGCTGTAAGCCCAAAAAGCAGCGAACCCAGGGTTCCAGCCAACGAACCCATCGACTGGAGCCCCAGGTTCGAGCGTGACGAGCCCCTCGTTTCGGAACTTGGGGCCCCAACCAACGATCTCGTTTGCTGGAACCCGGGGTTCGGCACAACCAACGGTATCTTGAGGCCCTTCATGGACCAGCTAACGCCGGATCAGATAGCCGGCCGGAGCTTCCGTCAAACCTTTCGGGGGGTGGACCCGGCCGAAGTGAGGGAGTTCCTCGCCGCCGTGGCCGGCCAGATGGACGAGTTGATCGCTCAGCGTGATCGCCTCGCCGGGCGGTTGGGAGAGTTCGCCGAGCGCGACCTCAAGGGCGAGTTCGCAGCAGTCGGACAAGAGGTCACGGCGGTCCTTGAGGCGGCCCGCGCCGGCGCCGAGGGGATGCGCGATCGGGCGGCCACCGATGCCGCTCGGTGGCGGTCGGAGGCCATGGTCGAGGCGGAGTCCGAGCGGCGATCGGCTCGGGAAGATGCCGAGCATCTCCGTTCCGATGCCTGGAGCACCAGTGAGGAGCTGCTTCGCCAGGCGCAGGCGGAGTCGCGCCGGCTGAAGGAAACCGCCGAGCGCGACTCTCTCAGCGTGCTCGGCGAGGCCGAGCGAGAAGCCCACCGGCTGACCGCTGCAGCCCGGAGAGAGTCCGAAGATCTCACCCGCGGTGCGCGTATGGAGTCGGAGCGGCTCAATGCCGAGGCGATCGCCCGTCACGATCAGACCATCGAGACCGCTCGACGCCAGGCCGAGACCTCCCAGGAGAGAGCCCGGGCGCTCGAACAGCGTCGCCAGGAGCTTCTCACGGAACTGGAAACGCTGCGGGCCAGCCTCTCGCGCATGGAAGGTGAGCTTGACGAGCGTCGGACGGGCCTCGGGCTCTCGACGGCGGGGGACGAAGTCGAAGAGGAAACTCCGGCACTGCGAGTGGCGCGCCCGGCCGAAATGAAAAGGGAGGACTGGGAGCCCGGCGAAACGGTGCGTGTGGTACGTCGGCGCCGTTCCACCCAAGCCCAACCCGTCACCGACTCCGAAGAGGTGGTTGAAGACGTGCGACGGATCAGCCAGGCCAGCCTGGTGGAGACTCCGAGCTTTGTCGAGGAGTCAGAGCCTGCCGAAGCGGCCGATGAGGTTCCCTCGGCATCGGCGAGTTATCTCGTTGCGCCAGCAGCCGAATCGAGGGAACCAGCCGATGACCCGCCGGAGCCGAACACCGACGAGTTGGGTCTTATCTTCTCTCGCCTGCGGGGCCGGCAGCCGGCGAAAACTCAGCCAACCGCACCAGAAGCGCCCGCACCGCCTCCACCTAAGCCTGAGCCCCTCACGGACACTGATCCGCTTGAACTCTTCCGGCGCCTGACCATGCCGGTGACCAATCGAGCGCTCCGCAGTGTCAAACGACAACTGACAGAGATGCAGAACACCGCCCTCGAAGCCATTCGAGTTTCCGAAGGAGGCTGGCGTCCAACAAATAATGAGCTGGAGGACCAGCTCCGGCCGGATCTGGTAGTGCTTCTCGCCGAAAGCTTTTCGATGGGCCACACCGCTGCCGAGCAGCTAGTCGGCAAATCTTTTCCCCGCCCAGCCACCCCTCCCCGAGACGAGGCCGGTCCGATCGCCGCCGCCCTCGCACAGCAACTCGAACTGTTGTTGGCGGTTGAGCATGGGGGGAGCCCACGCGACATCTCAACCGCCGTCGCCCGGGTGTTTCGGGGATGGCGCACCGACGAGGCCGAACGCCGCCTCACCGACCTCAGCTCTCAGGCTTATCACGATGGGCTGGCGGCATCTCTCGCCCCGGGCCATTACCGGCTGGGTTGGGTGCTGAGCGGCCGGGGATGCGCCCGGTGTCGGGAGGAAGCCGACGATGGTGGCCAGCTAACGCCCCCTCTCCATCCCGGGTGCTCGTGCACCTTGGTGCCAATGTCCGGCTGAGGGGAATTCGATTCGATGGGCGCTTGACCAACGAGGTAGCAACCCTGCGGCCCTCGTACAATCGCCGCTGATGTTCATGAGGACGTCTCCGACGGTCCCGACCGGCCGCCGTCGTGGGCTATTCCAGGTGCTCCTGGTGTTGGTCGGCCTTTATCTGCTCCTGTCGACGCTGGCGACTGTCTGGACCGATTACCTGTGGTTCAGTTCGCTCGGGTTCGAAGGGGTCTGGTTAACCAGGGCAGTGGTACGGATCGCCCTCACCGCCGGGGTTATGGCCATGTCTTTCCTCTTCGTCTTCGGGAACCTGGCCCTGGCCGAGCGCATGTCCCTTCGCCACCTGTCGGCGCCGGGCACCGAGGATGACGAGGTCCTCATGCGGCTTCGCGACTGGGCAGAGCCGCGGTTACGCACGCTGCGGCTGGTGGGTTCGGGGGTCCTGGCAGTGTTAATCGGGGCGAGTGCCGGCGGTTGGAGCGACCGGCTCTTTCTGTTTATGAACCCCCAGGGTTTCGGACTGGTTGATCCGTTGTTTGGAAACGACCTCGGCTTCTACGTCTTCCGGCTGCCCCTAGTTCGCGACCTGTTGTTGTGGGGTTTCAATCTGGTCTTGGTGACCACCCTGGTCGTGGGGGCAGCCCACTACCTGAACGGCGCCCTGCGGCTGCGGAGAGGCAGCGCCTTCTTCTCTGGTGGGGCCAAGGTGCAGATCTCCCTGCTGGTGGCGGGCATAGCCCTCATGCGGGCGGCGCTTTACCGGCTGGACGCATACGGACTGCTCCTTTCCGGACGAAGCGCCGGCTTCTTTGGGGCGGGGTACACCGATGTGAACGCCCGGCTACCCGCTCTCAGGTTGCTGCTGGTGGTGGCGATCTTCACCGCCCTCTGTCTAATCGTCAACATCTGGCGTACCGGTTGGATCCTGCCGCTGGTGGCGGGAGCCACGTGGCTTCTCGTCTCCATCGGGGCGGGGGTGGTGTACCCCGCCATCGTCGAGAAGTTCCAGGTGGAGCCCAACCCACTCAGTCGCCAGCGTCAATACATCGCCCACAACATCTCCTTCACTAGGGCCGCCTATGGCCTCGATGATGTGAAGGTCGCCCCGCTCTCTCTCGACGGCACGATCGCAGCAGAAGAATTGGAACGGGAGAGGACGGTGCTTGACAACATTCGGTTGTGGGACAGCTACGTGCTAGGTAACGCCTACTCCCCCCAGGAGTTCAGGGAGTATTACGAGTTGAGCCGGGTCGATTCCGATCGTTATGTGCTCAATGGTGAGCCGACCCAGGTAATGCTCTCTGTTCGAGAGCTTGACCCCAGCCCCGACTTCAACTGGCAGCTTCGCCGCCTCAGCTACACCCACGGTTATGGGTTGGTGGCCAGCTATGCGGCCAGAGTGGGAAGAGAGGGTGAGCCGGAGTATCTGATCAGTGAGATGCCCCCGGTGAGCCGCGATCAGTCGCTTGAAATCGACCAGCCCCGCATCTACTACGGCGAGATATTGGGGGAGCCCGAAGCGCCGGTCATCGTCCGCAACCAGGTCGGCGAGATCGACTATCCGACCGGCCCCGACACCTTTGCCTCGTCTGACTATCAGGGAACAGGCGGCGTGGAGCTTTCCAGCATCTGGCATCGACTCGCCTTCGGGCTGCGCTATCGCGATCTCAACCTGGTGATCTCCGGTCAGATCCGGGCAGATTCGAGGATCCTCATGGAGCGAGATCTGTCTTTGATGATCGAACGACTAGTCCCGTTCCTTGGATCCGACTCCGATCCCTATCCAGTGGTGGTCGACGGCCGGGTGAAGTGGGTGGTCGACCTGTATTCGATGACGGCCAGCTACCCATATTCCACCCCGATCACCGTCGATGATCGCCGACGCCTCCCGTTCAGGACCCACATTCCCCTCGGGGCGAACTACATCCGCAACTCGGTGAAGGCCGTGATTGACGCTTATGACGGAAATGTGATCTTCTACGCCTTCGATCCGTCCGACCCGATTCTGGCCGCCTGGCGCCGGGCATTTCCCGGCTTGGTACGCGACGGCGGGCAAATGCCGGAGGGCCTGCGTTCCCACGTCCGCTACCCGATGGACCTCTTCACCGTGCAGACCGAGATCTACCGGCAGTATCACGTCACCGATCCGGCGCCCTTTTTCGGACAGCTGGACGCCTGGGAGATTCCGGGATTGGGCGAGCTCGACGAGGGAGAGGTGGTGAGGCGGAACAGCTCGCTGATGGGGGACCGCCGGTCACAAACCACCGGGGAGTTCATTTTCCTGAACGAGGCCCTGCCTTACTACATGTTGATGCGATTCGACGGCGACCTTTCCTACGTGAGCGTGCAGCCATTCGCCCCCCGCGGCCGGCAAAACCTGGCCGGATATTTGCTAGTCGACTCATCGCCGGACAGGTACGGAGAGATCATCGACTACCGCATGCCGACCGATGCCACCGTCGCCGGCATCGAACAGGTGGCGTTGCGGATTGAGGCCGACCCCGACATCTCTTCGCAATTCACCTTGTGGCGCAATCGCGGCTCGAGGGTGATCCAGGGCGACATCATGATCATTCCGGTGGGCAACTCTCAGCTCTATGTGCAGCCGGTGTTTCTCGAGGCTGAGGGGGGAGGACTGCCCCAATTCGAGCGGGTCGTCGTGGTGCACGGCGAGCAGATCGATTGGGGGGCATCCGTCGATGGCGTCCTGGCGTCACTTTTTGGAGAGGAGGCCGGGACCGAGCCCGAGCAGCCGCCACCATCGGAAGCGGACCTGGCCGGGTTGTTAGAGGCCGCCGATGCTGCCTTCACCCAGGCCGACGCCGCCCTCCGGTCGGGTGACCTCGCCCGATATCAGCAGCTGGTTGAACAGGCGAGGGCACTGCTCGGTCAGGCGCTGGAATTGGTGGCAGGCGGGGCAGAAGCAGGAAGGCTGATCACCTTGAATTGAGCGTCGTCACTCGAATGCCACGGTGACGTCCAATTCTTCGGTTCCGCGTACCAGTCCTAACACGAGGGAATCACCGGCTCCGCTGAGGATCCGATGGAGTGTGTCCGCATCGTCGACCGCCTCACCGGCGACCGCCACGATCAGATCCCCTTCCCTCACCCCGGCCCGGCCGGCCGCTGAACCTTCCTCCACCCACCTGACGAGAAGACCCTCCCGCGGGGAGAGACCGACTGCCTTCCGCAACTTGGCCGCCACCTCCGGCGGGGCCAGCCCCACCCCGAGGCGGTGGGTCCGAGGCGCCTTGCCGGCGGAGAGCGCCTCCACCCTCTCTCTGAGGGCGGCATCGGCCGGGATGGCCAGGTAGAACCCGCCCCCGAGCCGGTGGGTGTTGATCCCGAGCAGCCTCCCGGCCGGGTCGACCACCGGACCCCCCGAGGAGCCCGGTAGCAGGGGGGCGGTGTGCTCGAACCCACCCCCGATCCGCCGTCCCCGCGGACCCCGGAACGAGCGATCCACCCCCGAGACGAACCCGAAGGTGACCCGCAGGCCCCGCCCTCCCGGGTTGGCGACCCCCACCACCGGCGTCCCCGGAGTAGGGGAAACCTCGGCGGGGATCCACTCGATCGCCGTCGCCCGGCCGTTGCCGGCCGAGAGGACCGCCAGGTCGGTGTCGACGTCGGACCCCTTCACATGTGCCTCCACCGTCTCCCCATCGGAGAAGGTGACCGTCACTCCGTCGCCGGAGAGGTTGTGGGCGTTGGTCAACACCCGTCCGTCTCCGATGAGCACCCCCGAGCCGACCGCCCACCGATTCCCCACCCCCACCACCGCCGGGCCCACCTTCTCGGCCAGCTCCGACAACGAGCGCCCCAGATCCTCCAGCACCGACATGATCCACCTCCTAGTGGATAGTGACTTGCAAGTTGCAAGTATATAGTCTCTGATCGAGACATGACCTACGATCGCGCCGTGGCCGTACGGATCCTTGCCGACCCCCTCGACGCCGCCCTGGCCCGGGTGGGGGACCGCTGGTCCCTGCTGGTGATCGACGCCCTCCAGGTAGGCCCCCGCCGGTTCAACGAGCTGTCGGGCGACCTTCCGGGGATCGCCCCCAACGTGCTCACCGCTCGACTCCGCCGGCTCGAGGCCGAGGGACTGGTGCTGGGCCGCCTCTACCAGGAGCGTCCCCCCCGGGCGGCCTACGAGCTCACCGCCCCCGGACGGGAGCTGGCCGGCGCCCTCCGGCTGCTGGCCGCCTGGGGGGCGCGCCACAGCGAGGAGGCCGAGCCTCCTCGCCACGAGCTGTGCGGAACCCCGCTCGAGCCCCGCTGGCACTGCCCCACCTGCGACCGCACCCTCGACGAGGAAGCGGCCGGCCCGGGGCTTCGGTATCTGTAATCGCGGCCGAATGCGGGAGCTGCGGCAGCTGCCGTCCGGAGTCGGGATCCGGGGACGTCGGTGTGCTCTACGAGTTAGAGCAGGTACATCCGCAGCTCGGGCAGGGACGGGCCCCACACGAGCACCCGCAGCAGGGACAGGGTTGGGCAGCCATCGGTTCTCACCTCCGCGTCAAGCTCGGCCAGGCGCCGGCGTACTAGATCGTAGACCTTCGACCATGGTTCAAGGTCAAGACCCAATCTCCGGCTTCTCGGGACCCTGACGGGTTACGGGCGTCTGGGCTATAAAGGGCCTGTCTGGTAATGACCGACGATTGGTATCCGGGCGATGCCACCGGAGTCGACCCCAGGGCGAGCCTTGACCTGTGGGACTACCGGCGACGCGTCCACGAGATGTACGGAGCGGTGCGCCACGGTCGTGGCGGGGAGGACGCCTGGCTTGCCTGGCGAGCGGCCAGGGATGACCTGTTCGCAACCCACAGCCAGAGCGCCATCGACGTCGAGGCGCGCTCCGGGTTCAAGGGCATCCGTTATTTCCCCTATGACCCCGGATGGCGGTTCGAGGTGGAGGCTGACGTCGCCATCGGTGAGTCGGTGGCCATCGGTAACAGCGGCAGCGGTGCGACCGCCTTTCGACGGTTGGGCACGGTCCGTCTGCCGCCAGAAGGCCAATCCCTGACCCTCACCCTCTACTGGCTGGAGGGATACGGCGGCGGCGTGTTCCTGCCCTTCCGCGACGCCTCATCGGGCCGCGAGACGTATTGGGGAGGGCGCTACCTGTTGGACACGGTGAAGGGGGCGGACCTCGGCCATTCGGAAGGCAAGCTGGTCCTCGACTTCAACTACGCCTACCACCCGTCCTGTGTTTACAACCCACGCTGGTCATGTCCGTTGGCGCCGCAGGAGAATTGGCTCACCGCTCCGATCGCGGCGGGGGAGCGCCTGCCCTGACCGGCGGCCGGGCCGGATGTCTCCCGGCCCGGCTGCTCGGTAGGTCAGGTCCTCAACGCCCGCCGGGTGAGGTAGGCCTCGATCCGGTCGAAGAAGCCGATCCAGGCGGTGGTGGCGAAGAAGTCCCGCGTCGCCTCGTCGGGGAAGCCGCTCTGGTTGACGGTCATGAGGGTCTTCCCTCCCTTCTCGGCGAAGGTGATCTCGACGTCGGTGGTGAGGCTCCCCCCGCTCGGGTCGCCGCCAGTCGACCGGGACACGATCCGGCCGGGCCGGTCGAGCACCGAGAAGGTCTGGTTCTCCCAGAAGAGCTGGTCGGGGGAGAATCCCCACCTTACCCTCAGCTCGCCTCCCACCCTCACCTCGCCCTCGATCTCCACGATCATCGGGTCGTCGAGGATCGTGAACCAGGCCTTCATCTGCTCGGGGTCGGTGTAGGCGTCCCATACCTCCTCCGGCGAGGCCGCCAGCAGGCGCACCACCGTCAGTTCGTAGCTCATCTCCGTTCTCCTTTCTTTTGGGTCTCGAGGTAGGCCTCGAGCCCGTCCAGCCGGCGGTTCCACTGCCGCCGGTACCTCTCGATCCAGTCGACCGCCTCCTCCAGGGGCTCAGGCCCCAGCCGGCAGCGGCGGGTGCGCCCGACCTTCTCGGTGGTGACCAGCCGCGCCTCCTCCAGGATCTGCACGTGCTTCTTCAGCCCGGTGAGCGACATCCCAAAGGGCCGGGCCAGCTCGCTGATGCTGGCCGGGCCCGACCCCAGCCGGTCGAGGATCTGGCGCCGGGTGGGGTCGGCCAGCGCCCCGAAGGTGCGATCGAGCGGATACTGAACCATTCGGTTCACTATACGCCCAGTGAGCGCCGGGTGTCAACCCGCCTCGGGGGACTGTTGAGGAGGCTGCCGCGCCCGGCACGCCCACTGTCACCCGCCTTCTACGATCCCGGCGGTTAGGGTCCCGGCGTCGAGAGCCGGCTCCACACCAACCGGCGCACCACCACCCGGCCAGGGACCGGGCGGCGCACCTCGGCAAAGCCGTGGGCGAGGAAGAGGGAGAGGCTCCCGTGGTAGAGCTCGGCCGAGGACACCGAGCCCTTCTTGGCGGCGTCCACCGGGTAGGCCTCGACCGCCGTCGCCCGCCGGGAGATGGCCTGGGCCACCGCCTCCTCCACCAGGGCGTGGGCCACCCCGCCCCGGCGGAAGCGGGGGCGCACCACGAAGCAGACCACCGCCCACATCCCCTCCGGGTCGGGCTCTCCGGCTGGGGGAGCGCTCGCTTTCGACGAGGCCATCCGGGTGAGGGAGGCCTTGGGCCCCACCCGGCACCACCCGGCCGGCTCGGAGCCGGCGTAGGCCAGGAGCCCCGGCGCCACCGGGGCGGAGGCCACCTCCACCCGGAGCCGCTCCCGGTTGGTGCGGGAGGTCGACTCCTGCCACTCCTTTCCCCGGAGATGGAAGTACTGGCAAAAGCAGTGCGAGGGGTCGCCCCGGGTCCCCATCACCAACGCCAGTTCCTCCCAGCGCTCGGCGGTGGCGGGCCGGACCTGATAGGCGGTCACGGGGCCCCGGCCTTGGCCGGGCCGGAGTGGTCACGGAGCCGGGCCCGGTGCTCGGCGAACCGCACGGTCTCGTAGCCGATCAGGGCCACCATCACCAGGGCCTCGAGGGTAACGGCATGGAGGACCGGGATGGTGGCGACCGCCGGGACGAGGGCGACGAGCAGGCCGGCCGCCACCAGCCGGGGGCGACTCAGGTGGCGGGCGGTCCGCCACTTGAAGCCGACGTGGGCGAGCAGATAGATCACCACCCCCCCGTAGAGGGCGTAGAGCCCGTAGCCGGTCAGGGGCTCGGTGAGCCGGTGCTCGGCGGCGTCTCCCACCTGCTCGAGCACCTTCTTGAGCCCCACCGCCAGGAGGGCCACCCCGACCAGCATCGGGAAATGGAGGTAGCTGTAGGCGTCGCGGGCCAGCCGGGGGCGGGTCGGCTCCGGCTCGGCGAGGAGGGCCCGCTCTCCCTGGAGGGCGCTGATGTCGAAGTAGGCCCACCAGAGGGCGGAGGCGAGCGCCAGCCCCACCACCGAGGCGGCCACGATCGGCCAGGAGACCGGGAGGGCCGCCACCCCCACCCCGATCGCCACGATCGACTCCCCGAGGGCGATGATCACGATCAGACCATGGCGCTCGGCGAAGTGGCCGGGGGAGGGGAGCCTCCAGCCCCCGGCGCCCCCGATCCAGGTGCCGCCGTAGTCGGCGAGGAGGGCGAGGGCCCAGAGGAGGGTCTGGGTCCCCCCGCTGAACCGGGAGGCGACAAGGAGGAGCAGGGTGCCCCCCACCATCGAGGGGGTGAAGCGGCGCACCTGGCGGCGGAGTCCGGGGTCGGCGGCGGAGAGCGCCCAGAAGAGGAGGAGGTGGATGAGCCGGAACCCGAAGTAGCAGGCCGCCACCACCACCGGCCCCGGGAGCCCGCCCGCTAGGTCGTCGAAGCCCTCGGGGATGGCCAGGGCGACGAGGAACATGATCGCCATGGCGGCGAGGAGGGCGGCCCGGGTGATCCCCAGGTCGGCCCTGACCACGTTGCCGAGCCAGGCGTAGGCGACCCAACTCCACCAGAGGAGGCCTAGCACGAGGAGCCCCCGCACCACCCCTCGTCCGGTGAGGTCGGCGGCGATCAGGGCGGTCACCTGGGTCAGGGCGAAGACGAAGACCAGGTCGAAGAAGAGCTCGAGGGTGGTCACCCGGGCCTCGACCGGGTTGGGCGCCATCCAGCGCCGGGAGGGGCTCACCACCGGCATTCTGTCATGGCCCCGTTCCTCAGGGGGGTTCCGTGGCCGCCGCTACGATCGCTGCCGTGGCCTACGACGAGCGCCTGGCCGAGGTGATCCGCGACCTCCTCGCCGACGAGCCCGATCTCACCGAGCAGAAGATGTTCGGGGGGCTGGCCTTCCTCATCGGGGGCAACATGGCGGTGGCGGCGAGCGGGCAGGGTGGGATCCTGGTCCGGGTCGATCCCGACGAGACAGATGCCTTCGTCGCCGAGACCGAGGCCTACCCGATGGAGATGCGGGGCCGCTCGATGCGAGGCTGGCTCCGGGTCGACGCCGAGCACCTCGACACCAAGCGCCGGCTGGAGTCCTGGGTGGCGCGAGGCGCCGCCTACGCCCGCTCGCTCCCCGCCAAGCGGTAGCGGCGAGGCGGGTCGCGAGGACACGGCCGGCGGCTCCGGTAGAAAGAAGGCTCCGATCAGCCGAGGAGGAGAGGTGAACGCTCAGGAGTGGGTGGCGGCCTTCGCCGAGATGCTGGGAGTGCCCGCCCCCGATCGGGAGACCTTCGATCGCCTGCTCGAGATCGCGGCGGTGGCCGCTCATGCCTCCGAGCGGATCGCCGCCCCGATCGCCTGCTACCTGGTCGGCCGGTCGACGCTCGACGTCGCCTCCGCCCTGGGGCTCGCCCATCAGCTCGAGGCGACCTGAGCAGCCGGTTGGGGCAGGGCAGCCTTTGCCTAGCCCCCGGCCGTGGCCTAACATGTGCTCTCCACCGACGCGGGGTGGAGCAGTCTGGTAGCTCGTCGGGCTCATAACCCGAAGGTCGCGGGTTCAAATCCCGCCCCCGCTACTACATAACCGCAGGTCAGGGCCCCTCTACCGAGGGGCTCGCTGCTATGTGGGAGCCCCATGTCAAACCAGTGTCAAACCGACGGGAGCGGGACGTGATCGGCGACGTCCCCGAAGGGCTGCTTTCGCCGACTCAGGAGGAGGCGTTGGGCGTCGG
>JBQTHI010000024.1:0-5148 GCA_052390035.1 Actinomycetota bacterium
CCCGGTTTACGCTCACCGTCGATGGCCCGAATGATCGCCTCGTTTTTCGGGAGCGGCCTCCTCCTCCGAGCGTGGCGAGGGTCGGACCAAGGCTCCGGCACGATTGGTTCGGTCCTGGCGGTAGTCATCGCGCTGGGGATTCCACCGTGGTGGGGGCGGCTCATCGCCCTCGCCGTCACCTCGGCCTTGGGAATGTGGGCCATCGGACAGCTGACCCTCGACGAACCGGACCCGGGTTGGATCGTCGTCGACGAAGCGGCCGGAGTCTTCCTCGCCACCTTGGGCTTATCCCCCCCGGCGGTGGCGGTCGGGTTCGTTGTCTTCCGGGCGGCCGACATCGCCAAACGCTGGTTTCCTGGGGTTCGGCAGGCTGAAAGGATCGGAGGAGCGGCCGGGATCATGTCCGACGACCTGGTAGCCGGGCTATATGCACTGGCCGCCGGTTGGCTGTTTCAGGCCGTGTTACTGGCTGGCTAACCCCCCGGCGACCTAGGGTCGACCTTCTACCTCGACATAGCGCGCCTCTTCCACCCCCGGCACCAGCCTCAACTTGGCGACCTGATCCTCGCTCAGAGGTGAGTCGAGGTTCAGTCCCATCATCGCCGCCTCACCACTGGTCCGCGATCGCCCTACCACCATGTTGGCGATATTCACTGCGGCGTCGCCGAGGAATGAACCAACCCGGCCAATCATCCCGGGAACATCGGCGTTGCGGACAATCAGCAGGTGGGGCGAGATCGGCAGCTCGACATCGTGCCCGAGGATCTCGACCAGCATCGGGCCCTTCCGGGAGCGGGTGGCACCAACCGACACTTCCTGGCCCCCGACGACCCCCGACACCTCCAAGACCGAGACATACTCCGGGCTGTGCTCGGTTGCTTCCAGAAGGAGCCCAATTCCCTTCTCGGCGGCGAGGTTGGACACGTTGACAAAAGAAACCGGTTCCGACAGCACCGAGCCCAACGCCCCTTTGAGGACCGCCAGGCCCAAGGGACGGACCTCGGCGGCACCGAGACGTCCCCGGGCCGCCACCCGCAGCTCGGCGGGCATTCCCCCGGCTAGTCCGATGAAGACCCTTCCAAGCTGTTCCGCCACCGGTAAGAAGAGCCGAACGTCGGCGGGGACCTCCCGTCCCATGTCGACGTTGACCGCGGTCAGGACGAGCTCGCCGCGCAAGGCGGCGGCCACCGCTTCGGCCACTTGGGTCCCGGCCTTGTCTTGGGCTTCAACCGTCGACGCCCCCAGGTGCGGGGTCAACACGACCTGCGGCAGCTCGAAAAAGGGGCTCTCGGTGAGCGGCTCGTGGACAAACACGTCGAGCGCGGCGCCCGCAACTTTCCCCGCCCGGACAGCTTCGGCAAGCGCCAGCTCGTCGACAATCCCACCCCGGGAGGTATTAACGATGCGCACTCCAGGCTTACACAGGGCAAGGGTCTCCTTGCCAATGATGCCTTCGGTTTCGGTCGTAAGCGGCAGGTGGATGGAGATGAAATCGGATTCGGTCAACAGGTGACCGAGGTCGACCATTTGCACACCCGAGCGCCGTGCCCGTTCGGCTGGCACGAACGGGTCGTGAGCAATCACTCTCATGCCAAAGGCCGCCGCCCGACCGGCGACGAGGGTGCCGATCCGCCCCAATCCGATGACCCCGAGCGTCTTCCCGTGCAATTCCACTCCCTGGAAACCCTTCCGGTCCCATACGCCAGCCCGGGTGCGAGCATCGGCTTGGGGTATCTGGCGGGCCTGAGCTAGGAGCAACGCAAGGGCATGTTCGGCGGCGCTAATCGTGTTCGCCTGAGGAGCGTTGACCACCAGCACCCCGCGGCGGGTCGCCGCCTCGACATCGATGTTGTCGACCCCGATGCCGGCCCTTCCTACCACCTTCAATTTGGGGGCGGCTTCGATCAGGTCGGCGTCCACCTTCGTCGCCGATCGAACCACCAAGCCGACGGCGTCTCTCAGCGCTCCGAGGAGGGCGGGCCGTCCCCACCCGGAGGCGTCGACCACCTCGGCGACCAGTGCCAACGCGTCGATTCCCGCCGGGGCCAGAGCCTCGGCCACCACCACCATCGGTTTCAAGGTCATATCCGTCGGTCGGAGTTTCGCCGGAGCGAGACCAACCGACAAGACGAGGCCTTTCGGTCCACTCCGAGGAGTGAACCGTATGCCCGTCTAGGCTCGCGGCTGTGGAATGGTCACCGGCTGTCATCGTCGCCGCCGTCGACGGCTCGGAACAGAGCGACCGAGCGGCGGCCCTGGCCGCCTCCTTGGCCCGCAGCTACCGGGCCCGGCTGGTGCTGGTCACCGTGGTCCGGCCCCCGGAGGGCTGGTGGGGAGTCACCGGTGAGCCACCCACTCCGACCGCCCTGGCCGATGCCCTGGTCGAAGGCCAGCAGGAGGTGCTGACCGCCACCGAGAGTCAACTGGACCTCGAAGGCATCGAGTACACCACCGTCGAAGAACTGGGCGATCCCACCACGATGATCCTGGCGGTCTGCGAACGCGAGCGGGCCGATTTGGCTTTGGTGGGCCGGCGAGGAGCCGGAGTGGTCGAGCGAATGGTGATCGGATCGGTGGCAGATCGGCTGGCCCATCACGCTCCCTGCCCATTGATCATCGTTCCGTGAGCTATCGCTTCGACGAGGACACCGCAATCGTGGCCGACGGCGATGGTCGCTTCAGGGGATCGATCACCGATCACTGGAGCATCGGTGGCCGCCCCAGCGGCGCTCGCCCGGGTTCCCGTCTCGACGATCAGAGCGCTGGAACCACCTTGTGGGCGAATCGCTCCAGTCCACTGCGGTCGTATGCCACCTCGCCCATATAGATGACTATGTAGTCCAACCCGGCGTCGACCCAGGGCCGGAGCTGAGTCGCCAGTTGCTCGGGGGTACCGGCCAGCTGGGTATAGCCCTTCACCGCCCGTTCCAGCCTCTCCCCATCGATGTGGCGACCGAGGCGGTCCCGCAGCCAGGCGATGCGGTCGGCGACCGCCGCCTCGGTCTCCTCGCAGATCACGAAAAAGTTGGCCGAACGAACGATTTCGTCGAAGTCCCTTCCGACTTCTTTGCAATGGGCGGCAAGCACCTCCGACTTGTGGACGAAGTTGTCCAGAGTGAGACCGAAGTTGGAGTACGACGCCTTCTCGGCGGCGATGCGCAGGGTGAGCTGTTCGCCGCCTCCGGCCACCCAGAACGGGATGTGGGGGCTCTGCACGGGCTTGGGCTGACAGATCGCTCCCCGCAGTTGGTAGTGCTTACCGTCGAAATGCACCTCGTCTTCGGTCCACATGCGCCGCATGATCTCGATCGCCTCGCCCAGCTGGCCGATGCGCACCGAAGGCCGGGGAAAGTCATACCCGTAGCCAAGAAACTCTTCCTCGTGCCAGCCCGCTCCTATCCCCATCTCCACCCGCCCACCAGAGAGTACGTCCACGGTGGCCGCCACCTTGGCGAGGTAGGCGGGCGGGCGGTAGCCATTGCAGGTGCACATCTGACCGAGCCGGACCGAGGTGGTGGTCACCGCCAGGGCCCCCATGAGCGTCCACGCCTCATGGGTGGCCTCCTGGGTGGTTACCGGGACGGTGTGAAAATGGTCGTATACCCACACCGATTCGTATCCGGCGACCTCCGCCGCCACCGCCACGTCGCGCATTACGGGCCACTGCTGTTCGCTCGGCACGCCCATCAGATCGAGGCGCCAACCTTGAGGAATGAAGACCCCGGCTCTCATCTGCGGATCGTATTCCTCGGGAGCGTCCGCCGCTAATGAACCTTGGTTCCCTCCAGCGACCAGAACGTCGTCCCGTAGGTAGAGATGATCTGACCGAGAAGGATGCTCCTTTCGGCTGGCACGGCTGACTCCTCCCATCGATGCCGAAGCTGACGGAAACGACCGATCTCCTCGCCGCCTCGCCGACGAACCGCCTCGGCGAGCCGGAGAGCACCGGCGGTTTGAAAGCTTTCCAACTCGGTCTCCAGCTCGTCGAAGGACTCTGAGATCTCCGCCATCTTCTGCTCGGGGTCGACTGCCGCCGGCAATAGCCGCAAAGCTATCCCGGCCGCTGAGAAGATCTGCAGGTAATAGTCGATTGGCGCGTAGTGCTCGACGCCGTAGCGGTCGTGATAGTGGAGACGCCACAGCTGCTCGGCCGGCTCTCGGCCGAGCAGGGTCAAGCCGAAAAGGCCATAGTGACCGTCGCGCCGCATGAACTCGACGGCTGAGCCGTTGGGGATCTCTAGATAGACCCTGCCGCCGGGTTTCATAAGTGCGGCGAGATTCTGGGCGCACCGGACAGGATCGGCCACGTGCTCGATAACGTCGTTGCAGAGGACGACGTCGAAGGTCCCCCAACGATCGACCACACCCGAAGCGGTGATGTCCTCCTCGGCCAGGCGCCCGCGGACCCCATGATCGGCCAGCTGCAGCCTGGCCAGGTCGAGCAGGCCGGGATCGATGTCGATCCCAACGACGGAAGCCGCCCCCGCCTCGGCGGCCGCCACCAGAAAACCTCCGTAGGCACAGCCGACGTCCATCACGCCTCGGTTCCGAAAGACGCGAGGCCCGCCCATGGCCGAGACTGCGTACCGTCCCCGTTCCACAGACGAGAGGCTGAAGTCGAGCCACATTTGGACGATGGGATCGTCCACTTTGTCGGTGACCACCCCGTAGCGGTGTAGCACTGCCCGACGGAAGCTGTCGCCGACCGTTCGGCGCCGGAGCCTCCTGATGCGGGAAGGCAGGTTCACCGGCACGCGACGCTAGCGATTACCTTGCGGAGGACCGAGGTCGCTGCCATCTTCACGGCCAATGAAGAATGTCCCCGCCGGGATTCCCATCAAACCGTTCAGGGCCGCCAAGCAGCGTTTGGGTGAGGTGGTTTCGCCGTCGGCACGAGAGGCCTTGAGCCGGGAGATGGCCCACCGAACCTGCCTGGCGCTCACCGCGGCCGGGGCAGATCCCCTGGTGCTGGCGGCCGACGAGCAGGTGGAGGAGTGGGCGCGTGGTCTTGGGTGGGAGGTGAGGGTCGAGAAGGGCTCCGACCTCAACCGAGCTGCGCGGTCATTTGTCGGTTCCCTGCCCAAGGGGCCCTGGCTGATCTGTCATGCCGATCTGCCCTTCATCGATGGCACGGTGCTGGCGCCCGTG
>JBQTHI010000025.1:0-2608 GCA_052390035.1 Actinomycetota bacterium
TCACCTTCCATCAGATGGGCTCGGCTCGGATGGGATCAGACCCGGCCATTTCGGTGGTGGGACCCACCAACCAGGTCCACGGCATTGCCGGTCTCTACGTGATGGACGCCTCCTGTTTCCCCACGGCCTCCGGAGTCAACCCGATGCTGACCGTCGCCGCCATCGCCCACCGGGGAGCAACCTTGCTGGCCGGGCGTCTCGCATAAGACGAAAACCGCTGCAATAAGAGAGGGATAGGCCTGAAACTTCCCTAATTCGTTTGGAATCGGAAACATTGCCAGGACAGTCGAGCGCATCTGGCAGCCAGCTGGGCCAAGCCGCCCGGAGTTACCAAGCCTTCGTGCCAACCAGCATCGGAAGGTCGGAATTTCAGCTACCGGCGAACCTGGCCCCGCGGGTCGAAGCGGCCGCCATGAGCCTGGCCCGCGTTGACGGTTATGCCGCCGTCGAGGACTTGATTGTCTTCGTCAATTGGTGGGATATCCCGACGATCGTGCAGGCAGCGGTCAGCCACGCCCAGTTCGAGACCATCCATCGGTTTGGTGATGGCAACGGTCGTGTGGGGCGCATCCTGATCAGCTGGATCTTTCGTCGCCGAGGTGTGGTGGGGAAGGCCGTCCCTCCTATAAGCCCGGTGATCCACGTCGCCCCGACGATTATTTAGTCGGCCTATTCCGCTTCGCTCAGGAGGCCGCATGGATCGACTGGTTCTGCGGGGTATGTATCGACGCCGCTGCGGTTGTGACCGAGTTGGTCGATCAGGTCGAGGGTCTGATCGAACGATGGAAGGCAGGCCTCAAGGTCCGCCACGATGCCTCAGCTCGCAGGCTGTTACCGATTCTCCCCGGACTCCCGTTGATCGACTCGGCCACGGCCGCCAAGGCCTGCGGAGTCTCTAGAAGAGCGGCCCAGTCGGCTCTCGATCAGCTTGAACGGGCCGGCATCATCACGCGGCTCGACCTGCCGCCCGCCGGCATCGGCCGTCCCGACCAGAGATACCTAGCCGAGGCGGTGCTTCGGTTGCTCGACCGCTGATCGGGCTTCGCAAGGGCGCCTCCACGCTGATGTACGGAGGCGGGAATGGTGGTTCGCGTCACGCCGGGACCGGTGAGGGCTGAGTCGATGGCAGACCGGCCTTCCAGGCGGAGAGCAGTCTGGTTGCTCCTGACTCTTCGATCCAACGGAGAGCGATCCCGGATTCCTGTTGGGCAGCCGGATCGTCGGGGAGGGAGGCGGCGTACAAGGCCCGGACCTCGTTGACCTCGTCGGGCAGCATCACCCCATCCCACAGGTCGATCAGTTGCCGGAAGGCGGCGCCGGCTTCGGCGGCTCTGCCGCTGAGCGCCAGCTCCCCCGCTTCCAGCAAGAGCCGGTAGCCGACGAATCTCCGACCTCGACGACCGGTGAACGGGTATTCCTCTTTTAGGAACCTGATACGGTCGAGGTCGCCCAACCAGACGGCGGCCATGGCCGCCCCCGTCAAACCCGATTCCCGACCTTCTTCGGTTTCGAGACCGATGAGGGTCTCATAAGCCTCGAGCTGGCGGCCGGCAAGCTTAAAGGACCAAGCGGCTTTCCACCGGCTCCAATCCCGCCGACCAGGATTGGGGTCCGAACTCCACCGTTCAGCCAGTCGCAGCCGTTCGGCGATGGCCTGGTCGTCCCCCAGCAGGGCTCGGATCGTGAGCTTGGCAGACTCCAATTCAACCGCATCGATGGGGCTGATCACCGACTCATCCAGCTCGGCCATTAATGCGTCGGCATCGGCCAGTCGTCCCTGGCCGATCCGATCCCACACCACCCAGGTCCCCAGGCGACCCATTCCCACGTCATCGCCGTAACGCCGTGCCGCCTCAAACCCTTCCTCCGCCAGTGGGCCAGCCCGGACCGGGTCATCGAGCTGCAGGAACGCTAGGAGGTTGTTGCGGGCTCGGCCGGCCGGCCAGCCCAGACCCCACTCCTCGGCTTTGAGTAGTGCGCCCTCCAACAGGATGAACCCTTCGGTGTCCCGCCCGAGGACCAGGAGGGCGCTTCCCTTGGTTATGACCTGATGGATGAGGGCTTCCCGGTCAACGCCGGCCTCGAGGTCGCCCATGATCTGATCCGAGAGTTCGAGCGCCTGATGGGGCCGCTCGGTCATGAAGAAAGCCCTCGACTTGGCGGCGACATACCGTACCCAGGCCTGCCTATCGAGCTCACCGTCGTCGATGGTGGCGAGAAGGTCCACCGCCTGCTGGGCCGCATAGTTGTCGCAGTGCGATTCGGCCTGAACAATCAACACCCTGGCGATCCCCTGTTCGTCGCCCGCCCGCCGGTAAGCGTCGGCGGCTTCGCCGGCGGCTGCCGCCATCAGGTCGTCGTCACCCGTGGCGCGGGCCGAGTGGAGGGCTCGTTCGAGGATGGGCCCGATCCGGGCGGGGTCGTTGGTAAGGGCGGCGGCCTGTCTGTAAAGACTGAGCGCCTGTCGGTGGGAGTGGAGATCGGCCGCCCCAGCGGCGGCCGAACACAGCGCCTAGGTTCCCTGTTAAGCCAACTAGGGGGCGTGGCCCGGGTCGGCCGGGGAGGCGCGGAGATAGTGGGGGGCGACCACCGGGGCCAGCTAGGGGTC
>JBQTHI010000026.1:0-10088 GCA_052390035.1 Actinomycetota bacterium
CGCCCTGGTGACTCCGACACCCGCACCTTGATTCTCGACGCCGCTCGCCGGACTTTTGCCCGGGAGGGTTATCAACGCGCCACCATCCGCACGATTGCCACCGGTGCCGGGGTCGACCCGGCCCTGGTCCACCACTATTTCGGGCGGAAGGAGGACCTGTTCGTCTCGGCGGTGCAAGTGCCCTTCAGCCCGGCGGCGGCGGTCGAGGGGGTCTTCGGACCTGGGCTGGAGGGCGCCGGGGAAAGGCTGGCCCACCTCTTCTTTTCGGTCTGGGAGGCTGAGCCCAGCCGGGAGAGCCTCTTGGGCCAGCTGCGCCGCGCGATGGCCGATTCGGGGCCTCCGGCGCCGCTGGTGGAGTTCATCCGAACGGCCTTGCTGCCCCGGATGGGTGCCCACCTCCGGGTGCCGGACCGGGAGCTGGCAGTGGAGCTGGCGATGTCGCACCTGCTCGGACTGGCGATCGTTCGCTACGTGCTCCGATTGGAACCGCTCGCCTCCACCCCCATCGAAGTGATCATTAGCCAGGTGGCACCGCGGATCCAGAGCTATCTCGACTCTTCAGCACCGAGGTCGATCTCGTAGGCTCTTCGCACCTTCCACTCCATCACAGCGAGACCGGTCCGAAGGTCGCAGGTGCGGTCGGCAGAGGCAATGGCCAGCTCTCGCTCTTGCAGCTCGGCAAGCGCCTCAGCCAATGTTGGATCGATCCGGGATGAGAACAACCCCGACTCCAAGCCGAGACCGTTCACCTCGGCATGTAGCGCTTCGACGATCTCGTTTCTCGTCGAGAACTGGTAGCCGGCGTCGCTCATGCATCCCTGCCACACCTTCTGCACGTCGAGGAGGCGAGGGTCCTGTTCGGCCAGTCGGGCCACTTCAGCGGCGATCCCCTCTGTCTGTTCCAGCATGAACACCCGCTCTCGCTGCGGACCCAACAACTTCTCGTCGGCTTGCACGATGCAGCTGTCGGGCTGGATGATGGCGAGCAACCGTCCTGAGGTGTCGCGGACTTCCTCCTGGTTCTTTGGATGTCCGTAGAGCGCCCAGTCGTACGCCTGCTGCTCGGCCGGGGTGAGCTGATCGAATGTCGGTTGGGGCGGCTCAACGGGGTCAAACAACTCCTCGGTGACGGCGGTCGCCACGCCGTAACCGTAGAGCCGGGTGAAGTCGGCCGGGGAGAGGTTGTAGGCGGGAATGTGGCCGACCATGCCATCCGGCGGCACCCACTCGAAGCCCCGTTGGGCCATACACTCGGCGATAAGGCGGTTCATCCGCGCTTGATGGGTTTGGCCGCCGTTAATGCCGTGGACCGTTTCCGATACGGGGGGCTCCTCCTCGGGAAGGGGAGGCAATGAACCTCCCCGCGCCGCCAAGAAGAGGCCCACTGTTGCGAGCCCGAGCACACCCGCCTGGATCAGCAGGCGCCAGGCGCGGGTGTCGCCGATGACCCTTGGTTGTCGAACCATGCCGGTGTGTCCCTGTGCATGCCTGCCGGATAGCAGGTGTCCATTGTTGGTTTACCCTGACCCATGTCGGGACCGGAACCTAGACCGACAACCGAGCACATGAAAGGAGAACGGGCAAACGTACCCCGCGCTGCGGGCAGTACACCCTGACTGTCAATGGATTCGGCCAAATTCGTCTGGATGGACGGGGAGATGGTTCCCTTCGAGGACGCCACCGTGCACGTCCTCTCCAATGCTCTCCATTACGGAACCGGGGTGTTCGAAGGGATCAGGGCCTACGAGACACCCGAGGGAACGGCGATTTTTCGATTGACCGAGCACATTGATCGGCTCGCCCGTTCGGCCAAGGCGTATGGCATTCCTATGACCCGCACCGTCCCCGAGCTGATCGAGGTTTGCCGGGAGGTGATGGCGGCGAACGAGCTCGAGTCCGGGTATGTCCGACCGTTGGTGTTCTACGAACTGGGGTCGATCGGACTCAACCCGGCGGCTGCCCGGGTGCGGACCATTGTCGCCGCCTGGCGGTGGGGCGCCTACCTCGGGGATGAAGGAGTGGCGAAGGGGATCAGGGTGAGAGTGTCATCGTGGCGACGTATCCACCAATCCTCTTTCGTCCCGACCGCCAAAGGCACGGGCCAATACCTCAACAGTGTGCTGGCCAAACAGGAGGCGCTGGGCACGGGTTATGACGAGGCCTTGTTGCTCAACATGGATGGGAACGTTTCCGAGGGGTCCGGCGAGAACCTCTTCCTAGTACGGGACGATGCGATGTACACGCCACCGATCTCCTCCGGCATTCTTGACGGGATCACCCGGGCGTCGGTGATGAAGCTACTGGCCGACGATGGGGTCGAGGTCAAAGAGGCGACGTTGACCCGCGGCGATCTGTACGGCGCCGATGAGCTCTTCCTGACGGGAACCGCCGCCGAGGTGACACCGATCCGGGAGGTCGACGATCGTCCGGTCGGTGCCGGGGAGCCGGGTCCCGTCACCAAACGGGCCCAGGACCTGTTCAAGCAGGCGGTCACCGGCAAGCTCCCCGCTTACCAGTCTTGGCTGACCTTGGTCTAGCAGATGGGCCAGCAACCGAACGTGCCAATTACCCGCGCCCACCAGCCGCGCCTCGTGCCCGAGCCCGATCCGCCCCGGCGCCGGCGGCCCGTTCGTCCGGGTCTCATCACCTCCCCGGAGGAGACGAAGTGGGGCGGGGCCTTCGGCACTCCCGGCCCCGACACGGGCTATGCGCTACGTCTCTTGAAGGAGGCCGATCTGCCGGAGCGGAGCGCCCGGTTGGAGAAGGTTCTTGCTGCCCTGATGGCCGCCCGCGCCTCCGGCCTTGGCCGCGCTCCGATCGGTGAGGACCTGGAGGTGGCGCTGATCGTGTCGGGCTTTGGCGAAGGCCTTCCCGACCAACTCGTCACCAGACGCCGACATTGGGTGGACGCCACCGCCCACGAACGCTCCCCCGGCCAGACCGCGGTGGCCGAGGTCGACCCTCATCTCCTCATCCAAAAGCCGGGCGATGTGCGCCGCCGACTGCGTATCAAAGGTGAGTGACGCGAGCGTCTAGCGTCCTCCCTCGATGAAAATCGTACGCTTCAAGACCGGAAACGACATCGCCTACGGTCTCGCCGAGTCCGCCGGGGTCACCGTCTATCGAGGATCCCCTTTTGTGGCGTGGGAGGCGACCGAGACCATGGTTCCCTGGGCGGCGGTGCAGCTCTTGTCGCCCGTGATCCCTTCCAAAGTGGTTTGTGTTGGACGCAACTATGTCGAGCACGCCACCGAGCTGGGCAACGAGGTTCCAGAAGAGCCGGTGATCTTTCTCAAACCGGCGACGGCGGTGGTGGGGCCGCACGCATCGGTGGTCTATCCGCCGCAGTCGAGCAACGTACATCATGAAGCCGAGCTCGCCCTCGTGGTGGGAAGGGTGGCCCGCAATGTCGCCGCCGAAGATGCCGGCCAGTTCATTTTCGGGTACACCGCCGCCAATGACATCACCGCCCGCGACCTTCAGAAGAAGGACGGGCAATGGACCAGGGCCAAAGGCTTCGACACTTTCTGTCCCCTCGGGCCGGTCATCGAAACCGAGCTCGACCCGCTCGAGCGGCTGGCAGTTATCTGTCGGGTCAACGGCGAGGTGCGCCAGGCCGGGTTCACCTCCGACATGGTCTTCGGCGTGGCCGAGCTGTTCGAATTCGTAACGAAGGTGATGACCCTTCTTCCTGGAGACGTCCTCCTGACGGGGACCCCATCCGGGGTTGGACCGGTGCTGCCGGGCGACCTGATGGAAGTCGAAATCGATGGGGTAGGGGTGCTGGCCAACCGGGTGGTGAGCCGGTGAGCACCAGGCTGCGGATTGCTCCCTCGCCCACGGGAGCCATGCATGTCGGAACGGCGCGCACCGCACTGTTCAACTGGCTCTATGCCCGACACACCGGAGGTGTGTTCATCGTTCGTATCGACGACACCGACGATGAGCGAAGCGATCCCCGATACGAGACCGACATCCTCGAAGGCCTGCGCTGGCTGGGCCTCGACTGGGACGAGGGGGTCGAGGTCGGCGGGCCGTATGGCTCCTACCGTCAGTCGGACCGATACCCCCGCTATCGGGAAGCGGCTGAAGTGCTGGTGGTCACCGGACCGGCTTACCCGTGCTTCTGCACGCCCGCCGAATTGGAGGCGCGGCGCCGGCAAGCGGAGGCCGAGGGAAGGCCCCCCGGCTACGACGGACGTTGTCGATTGATAGCCCCGGCCGATGCCGCCACCCGACGGGCGGCGGGCGAACCGGCCGCCATCCGCTTCGGGGTGGGGCGCCCCGGGACCACCGAATTCACCGATCTCATCCGCGGCGAGATCTCCGTCGACCATGACCACGTCGACGACTTCGTCCTGCTCCGCTCCGACGGCCGGCCGACCTATCACCTGGCCTCCACGGTCGACGACGTCGACTATCAGATAACCCACGTCGCCAGGGGCGAAGATCTTCTTCCCTCTACCCCCCGCCACATCCAGCTGACACGTGCCCTGGGCGGATCGGTCCCCGCCTATGCCCATATCCCTCTGATCCTGGCCGCGGACGGCAAACGCCTTTCCAAACGCCACGGGGCCAAGGGGGTGAGCGAATACCGACTGGCGGGCTTCCTGGCGAGTGCCTTGGTGAATTATCTGAGCCTGCTGGGGTGGTCGCCGGGTGGGGAGGCGAGCCTCTTCGGCATCGAGGAGTCAGTGGCGAAGTTCGAGCTGTCGGCTGTCTCGAGGAACCCGGCGGTGTTCGACCAGGGCAAACTCGAGTGGATGAACGGAGAATACGTGCGGGCCTTACCCGTCGATCGGTTCGTGGTAGAGGCCACACCCTTCGTCGAAGTGGCGATCGGTCGGGCAATGTCCGATCCCGAGGTCGGGCAGTTCGAACAGATCGCCTCCCTCGTCCAAGAGCGAACCAAACTCCTCACCGAGGTGGGCAATCAGGTCGCTTTCCTCTTCACGTCCGACCTTCAAGTAGATCAGGCTTCGTGGGCCAAGGTGATGGACGGCGAGGCGTTGGGGGTCACCGAGCGTGCGGCCGACCGGTTGGAGAACCTCGAACCATGGGACCACCAAACCATCGAAGAGACTCTCCGGGCAATGATCGACGAGCTCGGGCTGAGCGCCCGCAAGGGCTTGCAGCCGTTGCGGGTGGCGGTGACCGGATCGACGGTGAGCCCGCCGTTATTCGAGTCGATGGCGGTGCTCGGCAGAGAAAAGACCCTGCATCGACTACGGGCGGCGCTGTCCCGGCCGTAACCGCCGGCTTCTACCATGCCGCGCCGCGGCCCCGTCGTCCAGTGGCCTAGGACGCCGGCCTTTCAAGCCGGAAACGGGGGTTCGAATCCCCTCGGGGCTGCCCCCTCCTCATCGCCAACCCATGGTCTGTGAAGGAAAAAGCACCAACTTGGTGCTTTTTCCTTCACAGACGTAGCAGCGGCCTGCTAGGTCTCCGATTCGAGCGCCATCACCTTGGCCAGGCGCCGGCGATGGCGCTCTTCTTTGCTGAACTCGGCGCCGAGAAATGCCCTGGCGACCTCCAGGGCGAGGAGGGTGCCCAGCACTCGCGAGCCCAGACAGAGGATATTGACGTCGTCGTGTTCGACCATCTGGTGGGCGGTGTAGGTGTCGTGGGCGATCGAGGCTCGAATGCCTTTGAATTTGTTGGCGGCGACGCATGCCCCTGCCCCCGATCCGCAGATAAGAACCGCTCTTTGGGCTTTCCCTTCCTGTACCGCACGGGCGGTGGCGGCGGCGATGTCGGGGTAGTCGACCGGCTCGGTGTCATGGGTGCCGAGATCGAAGATGGCGTGTCCGTCATCGGCGAGAAGCCGGGCGAGATCCTGTTTCAGCTCAAAACCGGCATGATCGGCGGCGATGGCAACCCGCATCCGGCCACGGTACCGAACCCGGTTTGGGGCAGGCCGGTCGCAACACGCCAAATCTGGGGTTTTCCGTAGTATCTCGGGATGCCCGAGATCCGCGTGGAAGGTGGAGCGACGCTCCGCGGCACCGTCGGGGTGGGAGGCGCCAAGAACGCTGCCCTGAAGGAGATGGTGGCGGCGGTCCTCGCCCCTGGCCGGCACGAGCTGAGCAACGTTCCCGAGATCATCGACGTGGCGCTGATGGGAGAGGTCCTCACCCATCTGGGGTGCAAGCTGCGGCGGGAGAACGGCACTCTCTGGATCATCACCCCCGACGAGCTCAGACCCGAGGCTCCGCTTGAGCTAGTGCGGAAGACGCGAGCTTCGATCATCGTGTTGGGTCCGCTGCTGGCCCGTTGCGGCGAAGCCAGGGTGGCGCTGCCCGGGGGCGACGATCTCGGCGCCAGGCCGATCGACCTCCACTTGGAAGGGCTCGAACGCATGGGTGCCAGCTTCCGGCTGGTGCACGGAGTCTTGGTGGCGGAGGCGGTTAACGGCTTGACCGGTGCCGAGATCGAGCTCCCGTTCCCCTCGGTGGGCGCCACCGAGAACCTGATGCTTGCCGGGGTGATGGCCAAAGGCGACACCACCATCGTCAACGCCGCCCGCGAGCCGGAGATTGTCGACCAGGCCAACCAGCTGAACGCGATGGGGGCGGCGGTGGAAGGCGCCGGCACCCCCATCATCCATGTCAGCGGCGTCTCCCATCTCGAACCGACCCGGCATCGTGTGATATCGGACCGGCTAGAGGCAGGTACGTACGCCATCGCCGCGGCGATTACCGGTGGTGACGTGACCGTGACCGGCTGCAACCCCGGTCATCTTCGGATGGAACTGGCCAAACTGGAGGCGACCGGCTGCGAGGTCGAGCAGGGGGAAGGGTGGCTCCGGGTCAAGGGGCCCGGGCGACCCCAGCCGATCGATTTTGTGACGCTTCCCTACCCCGGCTTCCATACCGACCTCCACCCGCAAATGGTGGCGTTGCTCAGCGTGGCCAGCGGAACATCGATCGTGACCGAAAACCTTTATGACGCCCGATTTCGCTATGTGGGCGAGTTGGCTCGGATGGGCGCCGATATCTCCACCGAATCCCAGCACGCCGTCATCCGCGGCAAACCCGAGCTGTCGGGATGCCCGGTGCTGGCTCCTGACATCCGGGCGGGAGCGGCTTTGGTGCTGGCGGGCCTCCGGGCCGACGGTCAGACGGTGGTGGGCGACGCCCAACACATCGACCGCGGGTACGAAGATCTCGCCGTCCGACTGAGCAAGTTGGGAGCCTCCGTCGAACGGGTTGATTAGCAGGGGGTTGGCCGCCTGCTGTGTACTTTTCACGGCAGCGACCACTACGGCTCCGATCGCTCCGGGCGAGTTGTCGGCCCAAGAGGTGGAGGTGATAGCCGAACCGGGAGCCCTCCTCCGAATAGGCGACGATCTGTTCAAGGGGCCGCTTCGGATCAGCGCACGGGACGGTGAGCTGTCGGTGGTGGAATCGTTGGGGCCCGAGGAGTACCTGCTCGGCATACGCGAGGTACCGTTTGGGTGGCCGGAGGAGGCGCTCAAGGCCCAGGCGGTGGCGGCTCGCACCTATCTGGCCTTCACCTTGGCAGCCGGACGCGGAGCCTCCGCGGCCCGGCATGGATATGACATCTGTGCCACCACCGCCTGCCAGGTTTATTCCGGCCGGGCGGGGCTGGCCACGAATGATGGTCAACACTGGCAGCAGGCGGTGGACGCCACCGCCGGGGAGATACTCGTGTATGAGGGTCGTCCCGCCCAGGCCCTATACAGCTCCACGGCGGGAACCCGCACCCGGGAATCGGAGGACATCTTCCCCGGCCTCGACGTTCCTTATCTGGCGGCGGTCGATTCTCCCGGCGAAGCCTCTCCATTCGTCGCCTGGTCGTTTCTGATGACCGAGCGGGAGATGACTTCCTTGCTCGACCACAGCGGGCTGATCACCGGCCCCCTCACCAGCGTCGAGGTGGAGACCACCCCCGACGGCGACGGACCCTGGCAGGTGCGGGTCGGCTCTGCCCGGGGGATGGAGTCGGTAGCCACCTACCGCTTCCGCAGTCTGTTCAACCGGGCGGCTGCGGATCTATTGCCTCAGCGCTTCCCGGTCACTCGGCCCTCCGGTCGGAGGTATCCGCAGACGATCCTTTCCGGGACGTTCACCATCAGCACGATCCCGGTCACCGTGCAACGCCCGGGGTACAAGGTCCTCACCCGGATGTTCCAGATCGCAGGAGAGGGCTGGGGCCACCAGGTGGGAATGAGCCAATACGGCGCCCTCGCCCTGGCCGAGGTGGGCGCCTCCTACTCGGAGATTCTTGCCCACTATTACGGGGGGCTTCGCCCCGAGGGAGGATCGGCCTGGTTGCCAGAGGTGATCAGGGTCGGGTTGGTGATCGGAGAAGCGCAAGTCGCCGTGCTGGCCGAGGGAGGGGCGACGGTTCGAGTCGACGGGGAGCCGGTCGCCCCGGCAGGGATTGGAGTGTGGCGGTTCCAACCCGTCGGGGATTCCGTCGTCAGCCACATCCCGGTGGGCGTGGGTACCGCCCCGCGGGTGAGGGGTGTTGGGCTCCACTATGAGGAGGACATTTACACCCTCCGCTTCCGTGTTACCGCCCCTGGTTTCGTTGAAATCTCCACCACTGCCCGCGGGGTTGAAGGCGGGAGACTCGACCTGGGTCTGGTCGAAGCCGGGGAATTCAACATCCCGCTTTACGAGGTCACCGGCCGGGAGGTCGACGTTCACGAGTTGATCCGGGTCGTAGTTACGGCGTCTTCTCCTATCGGGAATGACAGCGTCGTCCTCGTTCGAATCTTACGAATTCCGATTTCGCGCGTGCGTTGAACCCTGGCCGCTTTGGAATGAATCCGTCCTCTGAGTAGGTTGATCCTGTTGATGAGTGAAAATGCGGTGGTTGAACTGACCGAAGGAGTGGACCTCGCCAAACTCGACGAGGTCCTCGAAACCCTGCTCCGTCCCGCCATCCAACAGGATGGCGGCGACTTGGTGCTGCTCGGAGTGGAGGACGGCACCGTCAACCTACAAATGGTCGGGGCCTGCGGCGGCTGTCCCATGTCGATGATGACCCTCAAGGCCGGGATAGAGCGGATCCTCACCGAACGGGTCCCGGGGGTCGTCGCGGTCAACGCCACTTGACCTGACCGCCGGTCACCACCGAATAACCTGCGTCTCTTGAGTTCCGATCTGTTCGCCGAGGCCATCGCCGGCGATCGTCGGGCTCTGGCGCGTCTGCTCTCTCTCCTGGTCGACTCGGCGGCGCCGGACCTGGTCAAACGGGTCGAGGCCCTACCCCACCCCGAGCACGTGATCGGTATCACCGGTCCGCCCGGCGCGGGCAAGAGCAGCCTGGTCGATCGTTTGATCATCCGCTACCGGGCGGACGCCGCCCGACCCGGGATTGTCCTTGTTGACCCTTCGAGCCCATTCACCGGCGGCGCCATCCTGGGTGATCGGGTGCGCATGCAGGCCCACTCGGCCGACCCCGACGTGTTTATCCGGTCGCTGGCCACCAGGGGTCGCCTTGGGGGTCTCGCCGTTGGAGCCGACCTGGCGGTCAAAGTGCTCGGGGCCGCCGGTTACACCCCGCTCATCATCGAACCGGTGGGCGTCGGCCAGTCCGAACTCGACGTGGTGAACCTGGCCGACACTGTCGTCGTGGTCCTATATCCCGAATGGGGCGACGAGGTGCAAGCGGCCAAGGCGGGACTGATCGAAATCGGGAACGTGTTTTGCATCAACAAGTCCGACCTGGCCGATCCCGGCCGGTCAGTGACCTATCTCGAACAGGCCCTGGCGTTGGGGGCTCGGTCGAGTTGGATCCCACCGGTGGTCGCGGCGTCGGCGTTGAGCGGATTGGGGATCGAAGACCTAATCACCGCCATCGATGCTCATCGCCGCCACCGAGTACGCCAAGAAACCCCCGCAACCCGGGGGTCAAACGTCCCTGAACTGGGCGGTTAACTCGGCCTGGGCGGCAGCCAGCCGCGCCACCTTGACCCGGGGTGGGCTGCAAGACACATAGTCGAGCCCCACCGTCCGGCAGAACTTGATCGAGTCGGGGTCGCCGCCATGTTCGCCGCATACGCCAACGATCAATTCGGCGTTGGCCTCTTTGCCCTCCCGGGTGGCCACCCGGAC
>JBQTHI010000027.1:0-18943 GCA_052390035.1 Actinomycetota bacterium
ACCGTCGCCAGCACAAGCGGGAGGATGCCGAAGCGCCCGGTGCTCGGCTGCCACTCCGTGCCGGTGAGGAACTGGCCAATGGACACATCGGGATTGCCAAAGAAGAGCCACGCCTCTCGGCCCAACTCGACGACGATTCCGATGGTGGTGAGGATGGAGAGCGCCCCAGCGACGAATAGGAGACCCTGGATCAGCGCCTCGACCGGATGCGACCGCCGCCGAAGGTCGGTTTCGGCTGCGATCGCGGCGGGTGATGCTTCGGTGTTCAAATCGAACGGTTTCCCGATTCCTGTGGCCTATGCCCGTTGCCCTACATACCCGTGGCGTCGAGCCAGGCGGCAATCGCCGAGTCGAGATTGGCGGGAAAGAAGCCGACCCCGCCGATCACATCGTCGACCGCGGTCAAGTAGAAGGCGATGAACGAGGCGACCTGCGGCTTCTCGGCCATGATCGCCGCGTCCGAGTAGATGAACAGGGGCCGAGCGAGCGGATACGAGTTGTTTCCGACGTTCTCGGCTGAGGCTTCCACGCCGTCAACCGTCAGGACAGAGAGGCCTCCTTCGTTCTCGACGTAGTAGGCATATCCGAAGTAGCCGACAGCGCACGAGGTCGACAGGTCACCTTCGGTGCAGCCGTCACCGGCTACCCCCTGGACGAGCACGTTGTCGTCCTCCGAGAGTTGGAGGCTCGCCGCGGTCAGCAGGGGCTCCGGATCATCTTCGAAAACCACCTCGACGAAATAGTCGAACGTGCCCGAGTCCTCGCCGGGTGAGAACCGGGCGATCGGGTGGGCGGGGAAGGCCGGATCGACGTCAGCCCACGTCTCGGCCGTCGAATAAGCCAGCGCCAGTTGCTCGAGGGTGAGGCCCTCAACGAAATAGTTGGCGGGGCTCACGACCACTGCCAGGGCGTCGGTGCCCACTCGGAACTCAATGGGGGTCCGGCCGATGGCCTCACAGAGAGCGACCTCGTCAGCCTTGATCGGCCTACTGGCGTTGGCGATGTCCGCCTCGCCCGCCTGGCAGAAGCGCTCGAACCCGGCACCCGTTCCGATCGAGTCGATGGTGATTAGGCCGCCGTATCCCTCGTCTTCAAACTTGGCGGCAATCGCCTCGGAAAGAGGAAAGACGGTGGAGCTTCCGGCCGTGATGATGTCCCCGGCGACCGCGAACGGGTCGATGACCGGGAGGCCGGTATCGGTTCTCGGGGTGGTCGCCACGGGGGAGGCAGTGGTCGCCGCCGATGGCTGGGTGGTCGTGGTGATGATGACGCTGCCAGTGCCGCAGGCCGCCACCATCAGGGCCAGGCCGACTACTGAAAACACCAACCGGTTCGATTTCATCAGATCTCCTGCTTGCTTGAGTTCCACCCCACCGCGGATCATGGTGAGCAAGCTAGGACAGGCGCCTTACCTGCCCGGAGTCGGCCGGTAAACGGCAGGTAAACCTTCGCCTTTTTTGGCCTCTAAACCCCCGAACCCAGGGTTCCAGCAAATGATTTCGTTGGCTGGAACCCTGGGTTCGGGGTTTTTCAGATATGGGCTTTGGCTCGGGTCACAGCCAGGCCTTGCAAGGTTTCGTGGGCGTTTACCCCCAGCTCGCCGGCGACACGCACCCAGGTGCCATCGCGGTTGAGCTCCCACGCGAGGTCGTCATCGGCCATGAGGACTTCGATCATCTCATCAAGCCGGAATTGAAGGTCCGGATCCTCCACCGGAGCCAGCGCTTCGACCCGCCGATCAAGGTTGCGGGGCATCAGATCGGCCGAACCGATGAGGAAGACCCGGTCGCGGGCACGGGAGCCGAATCTGAAGATGCGCGAGTGCTCCAGGTATTTCCCGACGATCGAACGCACCCGGATATTCTCAGAGAGACCCTCGACCCCGGGGACAAGACAGCATATCCCCCGCACAATCAGGTCGATCCTGGTTCCCGCCTTAGAGGCCACATAAAGAGCGTCGATCATCCCCTGGTCGACCAGCGAATTCATCTTGAGGGTGATCGACCCGTCCGGCTTCGATGCCTCCCGTTCGATTAACTCGAGCAGCCGGCGTCTTAGCCCGTCGGGCGAGACCGCCAGCTTTCGGAAACGGCGCTGCCGGCTGTACCCGGTTAGAAAGTTGAAGAGGTCGGAGAGATCGGCACCGATGTCGGGATCGGCGGTGAACACCCCCACATCTTCGTATATGCGGGCAGTGGTTTCGTTGTAGTTCCCGGTGCCGACGTGAGCGTATCGCCGGATGGTCTCGCCTTCGTCACGAACAACGAGGGAGAGCTTGGTGTGGGTCTTGAGCCCGGCGACCCCATACACGACGTGCACCCCCGCATCCTCCAGCCGCTGGGCCCACTCGATGTTCCGCTCCTCGTCAAACCGAGCCTTCAGCTCGACCAACGCCACCACCTGTTTGCCTTCATTGGCGGCGTGAATAAGAGACTCCATCATCGGGCTGTCACGGCTGGTGCGATAGAGGGTCTGCTTGATCGCCAGCACGTTGGGGTCGCGAGCGGCCTGAGCGATGAAGGCTTCGGTGGAGCTGACGAACGAGTCGTAGGGATGGTGGACCAGCAAGTCGCCAGCGCGGATCGCCCCAAAGAAGTCGACGTGCACGCCGTTATTCATTGCCAGGCGGAGGGGGATCACCGGGTTGAAGACCTCGTATTTGAGCTCGGGCCGATTGAGCCCAGCGAGGGTGGCGAGGCCAGCCAGATCGAGTGGGCCCTCGACGCGGTACACATGCTCTTCGACCGCCCCCATCTCCCGCTGCAGCAGCTCGAGTACGTCGGCAGGCAAGTCGGGGACGACCTCCAACCGAACCACCTTGCCAAACCGGCGACGGGTCAGTTCGCTTTCGATGGTGAGGAGAAGGTCGCCGATCTCCTCCTCTTCTTCGATTTCGATCTCGGAGTTGCGAGTAACCCGGAACGCGAAGTGAGCAACGATCTCCATCCCCGGGAACAGCTCACCCAAGTGCGCTGCGATTACCTGTTCGAGGGAGACAAATCGTTCACCGTCGGGCAGGACGACAAAGCGAGGAAGGATCGGTGGGACTTTGACCCGGGCAAAGCGGGTCAAACCGGTCTCGGGGTGGCGGACCACCACGGCCAGGTTGAGAGACAGGTTGGAGATGTATGGAAAAGGATGGGAGGGATCAACCGCCAGCGGGGTGACCACCGGATACACCCGCTCCCGGAACTGGACGTCCATGTAATGACGGTCTTCCTCGTCCAACCCGGAGTAGTCAGAGAAGCCGATTCCGGCGGCGCCCAAGCGGGGAGCAAGATCCGTGATGAACGCCTTGGTCGCCCGCTCATACTGGTGGTGCGCAATGGAGCGGACCGCCGCCAGCGCCTCCTGAGGCGTAAGGCCGTCGGGGGTGGGTGTCCGGATCCCCCGGGCCGCCTGCTCTTGCAGCCCCGCCACACGCACCTGGAAGAACTCATCCAGGTTGGAAGACCAGATGGCAAGGAAACGAGCCCGCTCCAGCAAAGGGACCTCGGCATTCTCGGCGAGGGCCAGCACCCGCGAGTTGAAGTCGAGCCAGGAGAGCTCCCGATTGAAGTAGCGATCACTCATCGGTTCCACGCCCATTCTGATCGACCCGTGGACCGAAAGGGTTAACGGGTCGTGAAAATCGGCTCTTAACGACCCAGAAGGGAACTCATTCGCCCATTCCGGGTGTCAAAAGGTTAGGCGGCGAAACCGCCCCGCAGGAAGGCGCGGAGATTGGCCTTTACCTCATCCAGACGGTCGGGGGAGGCGATCACCGCGCGGGCGGCCGACATGATCGTGTCCTGGATGAGACGGCCGGCCAAGTCAGGAGCCATCGGCCGAAATTTCCCCTGGGCGGCCGCAGTTTGGAAGAGTCCGACCATGGCGGCGGAGAGGTCGCCATGGGCGAGCCTGATGCGGTCCTGAGCCTGCGGTCCCATACGAGGCATCTGGCCGTGGAGGATCACACCGAGTTCAGGATCGGTGGCTACGAATTCGACCACTTGTTCGGCGAGGTCCAGCAGCAGCTCATCGGGGGGGCGGTTACGGGCAAGCCGTCCGATCAAACGGGTGATGACCGCCGGCAACTCGGCTTCGACCAGGGACGCCACCAGGTCGTCGCGGTCGTGGAAATATTCGTAAAACGTCGTCCGACCAATCCCGGCGGTGGCGGCCACGTCGCCGAGGCTCAAATCCCCGCTCCCAGTGTCGGCAAGAATTTGCCTGGTGGCAGCGAATATTTGACCCCTGGTCAGTGCCTTGTGCTCTTCGATCGTCTCGGCCCGGATCCGCGGCATCAACGTGAGCGTATCGCGCCTGACGAAGAGCGGCTCGCTTCGGTGTCCACCACGGCTCGCCCACCAATCCGCTCTAGTACCTTTGAGATGTGATCGTCGATGCCGCGCTCTATCAGGATGGCAAGCGCCTACCCGGGCCGGTGATCTTGGAGGGTGCCCACGAACGGTGTGAGCAGGAACACACCTTTGCCTGGATCGGTCTCTACGAACCCACCGAAGCCGAATTTGAGGCGGTGAGAGAGGAGTTCGGTTTGCACGAACTGGCCGTGGAAGACGCCATCCACGCCCACCAACGCCCGAAGCTCGACATCTACGACGACACCCTCTTCGTTGTCCTCAAGCCTGCCCGATATGTCGACCCGAACGAGGTCATAGAACTCGGGGAGATCCTGCTGTTCGTCGACGAACACTTCTTGGTGGCCGTTCGCCATGGCGACGCCTCTCGCCTGGTCGAAGTCCGAAAGCACCTAGAAGACGACCCGGAAGAGCTCAAACTCGGGCCAAGCGCCGTCCTCCACGCCATCCTCGACAAGGTGGTCGATGATTACGCCGCCGTGCTCGAAGGCCTGGACCGGGACGTACGCGAGGTCGAGAGCGCGGTGTTCTCTGACTCCAACCACACCCCCACCGAGCGGATATACAAGCTAAAGAGAGAAGTGCTCCAGTTCCATCAGGCCGCCTTCCCTCTAATCGAACCGATCCTGAGTCTGACCAAGCGCCGCTTCCCGGCCATCAACCCGGATCTGCCGGAATATTTTGCCGACGTTCATGACCACCTGATCAGGGTCGTAGACCGCATCGCCGGCTTCCGCGATCTTCTCACCTCGATCCTCGACGCCAACCTGACCCAGGTCAGCGTCCGCCAGAACAACGACATGCGGAAGATCTCGGCCTGGGTGGCGATCGCGGCGGTGCCCACCATGCTCGCCGGAATTTGGGGAATGAATTTCACTCACATGCCGGAGATCGACGAATCCTGGGCCTACCCGGCTGTGATAGCCCTGATGGTGGTGGCGTGTTCAGTCATCTACCGGAAGTTCAAGAAGTCGGGTTGGCTATGACCAACGGAGCAACCCGATGAACAAACAAGCCGAATACGTACTACGCACCGTCGAAGAGCGCGGGATTCGGTTTATCCGGCTTTGGTTCACCGACGTCCAGGGTTTCCTCAAATCGGTCTCGATCAGCCCCACTGAATTGGAGGTGGCCTTCGAGGAAGGTATGACCTTCGACGGTTCGGCAATCGACGGGTATGCCCGGGTGCAGGAAGCCGACATGCTCGCCCGCCCCGATCCGGCCACCTTCCAGATACTCCCCTGGCGGCCCGAGCAGCAAGTAGCGCGCATGTTCTGCGACATTGCCACCCCCGACGGGGCCCCCTTCGAAGGGGACCCACGCGGAGTGCTCAAGCGCAACCTACAGATGGCGGCCGATCTCGGCTACACGTTCTATGTTGCCCCCGAACTCGAGTACTTCTACTTCGAGGACGCAGGTTCGACACCCAAGGTGCTCGACCGGGGCGGCTACTTCGACCTGACTCCCCTCGACAGCGCCCAGGAGTATCGCCGTAAGACCATCAACGCCCTTGAGTTGATGGGGATACCGGTGGAGCACTCCCATCACGAGGTAGCGCCGAGCCAGCACGAGATCATCGTCCGGTACACCGACGCCCTCACCATGGCCGACAACATCATGACCTTCCGTTTGACGGTCAAGGAGGTAGCCCTCGAGCACGGCATCTACGCCACTTTCATGCCCAAGCCCCTCGAGGATTACGACGGCTCGGGGATGCACCTGCATCTGTCGTTGTTCGAGGGCGATCGCAACACATTCTTTGAACCTGGCTCGGATAACGGACTCTCCAAGGTTGGCCAGCAGTTCATAGCGGGCCTTCTCGTCCATGCCGCCGAGATCACCGCTGTAACCAACCAATGGGTCAACAGTTACAAGCGTCTGGTTGCCGGATTCGACGCACCCATTTACATCTCGTGGGCCCGTAACAACCAGTCGGCCTTGGTCAGGGTTCCCCTTGCCAAGAAGGGAAAGTCGTCGAGCGTCCGGGTCGAATACCGCTCACCCGACGCCGCCGCCAACCCCTATCTGGCGCTCTCCGTGGTCCTCGCTGCCGGTATGGCGGGCATCCGCAATGGCTACGAGCTTCCGCCCGAGGTCAACGAGAACGTCCACGCCCTGACCACATCAGAACGGGCAGCGTCGGGGATATCCCGGTTGCCGGAGACCCTGGCGGGAGCGCTCGATCGAATGGAGCAATCCGAACTGGTGGCGGAGGCCCTAGGCGAGCACGTGTTCGCCTGGTTCCTACGCAACAAACGCAAAGAGTGGGACCGCTATCAACACCACGTCAGCCGGTTTGAACTCGACGCTTACCTCCCGATCCTCTGACCGGATCGAGGTCGTGGTATTCCCGGCCAACCACTCGGCTGAGCTAGCGGTTGCTTTGCGCGACGTCGGAATTCACGCCCATCCGGTCGACGAGATGGTCCCCGATCTTCCCGGGGAGGCGAGTGCCCTCATCATCGAGCTCGGAGACGAGCCGATGCGAAGGTTGCGACGGCTCGAAACTTTGGCCTCGGAGACACCGGTTCCGGTGCTGGTGGTGATGGAAGCCTCCCACTTCGAACTCGTCACCACGGCGGTCGGGATCACCGACCTGATCCTTGCTCCCCCCGACCCTCTCGAGTTACGTGTGCGGCTCCGTCGGCTCACCCACGCCGCCGGAACCGACCAGGTTCACCACTTCAAGGACCTCGAGCTGAACCTCCTCACCTACCAGGCCACCCTGGCCGGGACCCCCCTCGACTTGACCTACATGGAGTACGAGCTGCTCCGGTACTTCGTCGAACACCAGCGTCGGGTCTGGAGTCGCGAGCAGCTCCTCTCTCGGGTGTGGGGTTATGAGTACTACGGAGGCGCTCGCACCGTTGACGTTCATGTCCGGCGGCTGCGCGCCAAACTCGGCGAACACCGCGCCAGTTGGATCGTCACCGTGAGATCGGTCGGCTACCGCTTCGGCTAGGGAGAGGATCTCTTCAGAGGACAACTGGGGGTGTCGTCTGTTTATCCGAAACTAATCCCCTGGGCGAGGGGAAGATCGTCGCCCCAATTAATGGTTGTAGTTTGCCTTCGCATGTAGGCCTTCCACGAGTCCGAGCCGGCTTCCCGCCCTCCACCGGTTTCCTTTTCTCCCCCGAAGGCGCCGCCGATCTCTGCTCCTGAGGTGCCGATGTTGACATTGGCGATTCCACAGTCGGACCCGACCGCGGAGAGAAAACGTTCGGCGGATCGAAGGGAGTCGGTGAAGATGGCTGAGCTCAAACCCTGACGGACACCGTTCTGGATGGCAATGGCAGCTTCGAGATCATCGGCTTCGAGAACGTACAGGATGGGTGCGAAAGTCTCCTCCTGAACGATCTCGGCGTCGGCGCCTATGCGAACCACGGTCGGCTCGACGTAGTTGCCCGGCCGGTCGAGGACGCCTCCTCCGGTGATAATGGTGCCGCCCTGCTCCCTGGCTACTTCCAGGGCGGCGAGCATGTCTTTCACCGCCTGCTTCGTGACGAGCGGGCCCATCAGGGTGGCCTCGTCGAGCGGGTTACCGATCGGCACCTGCTTGTACGCGTCCACCAGCCGGTCGATGAGCTTGTCGGCAATAGCCCGATGGACAATTAGCCGCCGAAGCGAAGTGCAGCGCTGACCGGCCGTCCCCACGGCAGCAAAGAGGATTGCCCTGACGGCTAGTTCCAGGCTGGCGTCATCCATGACGATGACGGCGTTGTTGCCGCCTAGTTCGAGTATCGAGCGGCCGAAGCGGGAGGCCACCGCCCGGGCCACCTCCCGTCCCACCCTGGAGGAACCGGTAGCCGAGATGAGGGGAAGGCGCTCGTCATTGATCATTCGGTCCCCCACCACAGAACCCTTGCCAACCACCAAATTGAAGACCGCTTCGTATCCGCTTCCCTCCATCACCGAGGCAACGATCCTGGTCACGGCGACGGCGGTGAGTGGGGTATTGGATGAGGGCTTCCACACCACCGTGTCTCCACATACGGCGGCAAGTGTTGAATTCCACGACCAGACCGCCACAGGAAAGTTGAAGGCGGTGATCACTCCCACCGGACCAAGCGGATGCCACTGTTCATACATTCGGTGGAGCGGCCTTTCCGAAGCCATCGTTAGCCCGTACAGCTGGCGGCTCAGACCGACGGCGAAGTCGCAGATGTCGATCATCTCCTGCACCTCACCTTCGCCTTCGGCCTTGATCTTTCCCATCTCTAGAGAGACGAGGGCGCCAAGCGCCTCCTTGTGCTGGCGGAGGGCGTGACCGATGCGGCGAACATATTCACCCCGCTTGGGAGGGGGGAGCATCCGCCAAGCCTCAAAAGCCGCCTCCGAACTTGCTAAGACCTGCTCGTATTCCGCGACCGAGGCCTGACCTACATAGCCGAGAATCTCATCGGTGGCGGGGTTGTAAACCGCCAATTCCCCGTCGCTCCCGTCGAGCCAAACTCCGGCGAAGACGCCAGGATTGCGCTCGGAAAGGCCGAGCTTCTTGAAGACCTGTTGACGGTCCATGGGGACTCCTGTTCTAGCGGGCGGCCACCATGTCGATTTCGATCTTGAGCCCTTCTACGGGAAGCCCGGCTACCTGCACGGTGGTTCGGGCAGGAGGATCGGAATCGAAGAATGTGGCGTAGACCCGGTTCACGGCGGTGAAGTCGTTCATGTCGATTAGGAAAATGGAAGTCTTGATGACGTTGCCAAAGCCCATCCCGAGCTCTGCCAGGACGGCCGCCAGCTTCTCCATGGTCATCTGCGTTTGCTCGACGACCGACTCCGGCACGCTGCCATCGGCTCGGTTCGCCCCCTGACCCGACAGATACACGATGCCATTGGCTTCGGCAGCTAACGAATACGGACCAACTGGGGGCGGCAGTCCGGAAAGGGAACGAAGGCGGTTGTCCAAACTGTCAGCTAAAGCTGTTTCCACAACCGCATGAACGGGTTACGTTGGGATTCTCGATCGCAAAACCGGCGCCCATCAGCCCGTCCTTGTAGTCGAGGGTCGAACCTCTCAAGCGCTCGGCCGATTCCGAGTCGACGACCACCTTCACCCGTCCAAACTCGTTCACGGCATCGTCGGCTTCGATCGCCGAATCAAAAAACATCTCATAAGCAAATCCGGAGCATCCGCCGGCCCTGACGGCCATGCGAAGCGCCAATCCTTCTTCGCCTTCGGCCGAAATGAGCTCAGCCACCTTGGCGGCGGCGCGTTCGGTCAGCGTCACCACCGGGGTTGGCCGGGCCGACTTGATGGAAAGAATCTGGGTCATCTTCGATCATTGTAACCCATTCCCCTCTGATCACATTCCCCGAAAGCTCAATCGCCACCGTGCGGTAGCCTCCGTTCTATGACCTCAGTCGACGACATCTACGAGGCCCTGCGAGGGGTGGTCGACCCTGAGCTTGGTGGGAATGTGGTCGACCTGGGCATGGTCTCCTCGGTCAAGCTGAATGAACAGGGACTGGCCACTATCGGCCTGGCCCTAACGGTGGCCGAGTGTCCCATGCGGGGCCACCTCGAGGGGGAGACGCAGCGACGGGTGGCCGCCCTTCCTGGGATCACCCGGGCTGAGATTGTCACCACCGCCATGTCGCGAAGGCAACGGGCAGACCTCATGTCCAACGCCCGCCGCTGGGCCAGGGAAAGAGCACATCCCACCAGGATTCATCCGAGCACTCGGGTGATAGCGGTCGGCTCAGGGAAGGGTGGCGTCGGCAAATCGACCGTCAGCGTCAACCTCGCCATTGCTCTCGCACATCGCGGATTGCGGGTAGGTCTGCTCGACGCCGACATCTGGGGTTTCTCTATTCCCCGGATGTTGGGTAGTGAAGCCCGGCTGCAAGCCGATGAAGAAACCAGGCTCATCGCACCGGCGGAGGTACATGGAATCAAGGTGGTGTCCACCGGGCTGATCATCGACAATGAAGAAACCGCCCTCATGTGGCGTGGCCTGATGCTCTCCAAGGCCCTTGAGCAGTTCCTTAATCAGGTGGATTGGGGTGACCTTGATTACCTAGTCATCGACATGCCTCCGGGGACGGGTGACATCCAGATGGCATTGGCCCGGATGTTGCCGCAGGCGGAGATGGTTGTGGTTACCACCCCTCAGATCGCCGCCCAGAAGGTGGCTATCAGAGTGGCGGACATGGCGCGACGGTCTCACATGCCTCTGGTAGGGGTGATCGAGAACATGTCCTGGTTCACATGCGATCACGGGACCGAATACCAGCTGTTCGGCAGGGGAGGCGGCTCCGAGTTGGCGGAAACCCTCTCCCTTCCGCTCCTCGCCAGAGTGCCGCTCGAGCCGTCCGTCGTGGCTGGGGGTGACTCGGGAACGCCGGTGACTGTCAGCGACTCCGCAGGCCAGGCGGCAGCTACCTTCCGGGAAGCCGCCTCCAGGCTGTTGGATCTGGTGCCACCGGTCGACGTCGAGACCTGCACCGGCCGCATTGCCAAGCTCCTCGAGCAGTTGGCAGCCTCAGACCCCGAGCTGACCTCCCGGGCCGCCACGACCATCTGAACCCTCGACGGGGTTTCCACATTTAGTGACTAGTCATCGAGGAGGTTCTCGAAACAATTAGCGCCTCCGGAACCCCGATCGCCGATCATGGTGGGGAACGTGCCTGACTAGGCGGACGATGGGGAAGGCTGGGTGGATAGTCGACGAGGGGTTAGCGGATAAGGGCGGCTGGGAGGCAGAAAACTTCGGGGCTCCGGTTCCCCCAACGGAACCCCGACCAAACACGAGGGCCTGTGCCCCCCACAGGCCCTCGTGCATTTGTAACTCGTGAACTCGTCGAACCAGGCCGTTCTTATGGCCCCACCCAGCCGACCCGCTGCCCTTCATGGATGAGCCGACCTTCCTCTTCGAGTTTGTTCAGGTGAGCAATCACCGTCTGTGCTGCCAGTGGGTGCAGGGCGCGGGCCACCTCTCGATACACGATGGCGACGATCTCTCTTACGTCTCCTGCCCCGGCCTTGATGGCCTCGATGATCTCCCTCTCGCGCTGCAGCCTATGAGCCAGGTACCAGTCGATGATCGCTTGCGGCTCCTCCACCTCCTCGCCATGACCGGGAAATACCCGGTCCAGGTCGAGACGGCGCAGCTTGCCTAGCGATTGGAGATAGTCGTTGAGGTTCTCGACCATCACCGAAGAACCGCCGCCCATGATGTGGTCGCCGCTAAAGAGCAACCGGCCCGCCAGGAAACAAAGGTGGTCTTCCGAATGCCCGGGCGTGTACAGAACGCGAAGTTGTTCGGATCCGAACCGGACGCTATCCCCCTCGCCGATCGCTACATCCGGCTTGAAGTCGGGGCCGGCGGCATAGCCGTATGCAGGCACGCCGAGTTCGGCTGCCACGGGGTTGGCCAGTGGGGCATGATCTGGATGGGTGTGGGTTACCAGCACTCCCACCGCTCTCCTCGACCCCACCGAGGCAAAGATTTGGTCGCGGTGGCTGGCGATGACAGGACCGGGGTCGATGATGAGGACTTCTCGGCGAGAGTCGAGCAGCCAGGTGTTGGTCCCGGAGCTGGTAAACGGACCCGGGTTGGGGGCGAGCACCCGCTCGATCCGGATCTCGACCGGCGGTACGCCTCCGGTCACGGAAGATCAACCGCCACCAGGGAGCCATCCGCCGCCACCTGAGGCTCGATCGGTGCTGTCCTCGCATTGGCGCATGAAGCGAGCACCTCTTCGATTGACTTGAAACGAGCCAGCCAGCGCAGGTGGGCGAGGGTCGGCAGAACCACCATCCACTGCTGGGCCTGATGGGCTGACAAGGCTGCGGCCGGAGAAACCCATAGGGCTTCCTCAATTTCCGAGAGGGCGGGCTTCAACGCGACCGAATGACCGAGCGACCCGACGAAGAACCAGGTGTCGTAGCGGCGCGGATAGACCGGCGGTGTGATCCAACGTGAGACAAACTGAAGGCCAACGCCGTCCATCTCTACGCCGACCTCCTCACGTAGTTCGCGGACAGCGGCGCAGCGCATAGCCTCCGACCCGTCCGCCGATCCCACCCGGTCGGCCGGCTCCACGATGCCGCCGGGAAAGACCCAGGCTCCGCCGAAGAGACCTCCGGGCGGCCGTCGCACCATCACCACCTCGACCCCGTATTCTGCTGGAGCGAGGGCGAGAATCGTGGCCGCGGGGCGCGGAGTGACCGGCCTATGGTCGGTCAGGGTCTGTCCCAGCGGGCTGGCAGCGGTTCGTCAGCCGACGACCGACAACTCCCGCCGTTCGGTCTCGGTAAGGCCACCCCAAATTCCGAACGGTTCTCGAATGACAATGGCGTACTCGGCGCACGGCTGGCGGACCGGACACACCTGACAGATGGCCTTGGCACGCTCCTCCCTCCGCTCCCGTTCATCTTTGCGCTCGAAGGTAGACGGTGGAAAAAAGAGGTGAGCATGGTTCCCGCGGCATAGTGCCCGTACCTGCCAATCGCCTGCGAACCGCACAAATCCTCCCTCGCTCGACGGGTGAACCTTTGGAAACTAACGACCCCTGGCAGAGTTCGCCAGGGAAAAATTGCCAGGTTGCAGGGTCAATTTTCGCGATCCGGAGAGACCGCCAGTTGCTGGCCTTCGATGCCGGTCACGACAACTTTCGACCCCTCTCTGATGCCAGCCTCGCGGTGAGCAGTCGCCGGCCATCGAGCCCCGTCGATCTCGACCACGCCGCCCGGCGCGAAATCGGCGAGGGCCTTGCCCTGTCTCCCGATCAGCCGGTGGCGGCCGATGGCCTTGGTGGACAACCGGGCACGTACAACCGTCGGTATGGCCAGCATGAAAAAGAAGAGCGTCGTGACGACGGCGAAGGCAACCCCTGCCGGTGCGGTCTGCACCTGGGGGGCACCGCCGGCGAAATTGAACCCGGCCCAGGTCAGCAGCCCGGTGGCGACAAGCGTCATGATCAGCATCCCGCCCCGCTGCAACCCGGCGGTGAACAGGATGATGGCCAGCATGGTCGCCGTCACCCCAACCCACCGGATGGGGAGACGAGCCATGCCGCTTACCGCCAGCGTCAACCCGGCACCGGCCACCGCAGCCGATACACCCGGGCCGAGAGCAAAGAACTCGAAGACGGTCAATGTCAAGGAAAGAGTCAGCAGAAAAAAGGCCGACTCAGGTCGAGCGGCGAGATGCAGGATGCGATGCCACAGGCCGGGTTGGGTGAAGGTGACCGGGATGGTGGTGACCCCCTCCTCATCTACTCCCTCCGGGATCGAGTCCGTGATCGTTCGCAAGGTCCTCTCGGTTCCTCGAACCTCAACGTCGAAACCATCGAGGGCCTGCACCAACTGGCGTATCGAGGGAACGACCACATCGACCAGACCGGGAACCTTGCCTTGGATGAGGATCGGAAGGTCGACACCAGGCGGAGGGGGCATGAGTGCCAAATTGGTGTCGGCGATCGAGGGCAGCCATGTCTCGACCTTTGCGCCCGGTGCGCCGGCGCGGATCGGAGCGACGGCAAGGAGGTGGGCCGCTCCTCCACCCGCCCGCGCCGGGGCGGGTCCCAACCAGACCACGACTGGAAGCGGCGGATCGGCCAAGAGGTCGATGGTCGATGCCAGGCTCTCTTCTGTCCCAACGACACCCGGCGAATCGAGTTGGACGATTGCCACCTCCCGTTGGGCCTCCGCCGCATCTTCGATCGAAACCCTCAGATATCGAAGGGTGTCGTCGTCGAGGAGCCCACTCACCTCAATCACCTCGACCTCAGAGAGAGCCGCCACGACCGTCAAAGGAACCAAACCCCACGCCAGGGCAGCCACCCACAACCAGGTCAGCTTCAACCAACCGTGCCGGCCGGCGCTCGCCGTCGCGATCAACCGGCAACCAGGGCGCGCCGGAACGCCTGAGCCGTAAAAGGCTTCACCACCGAGTCGTCGGCCCCGGCCCGATTGGCCAGAAAGCGGTCGGCGCTCCGGTCGAGGAGGAGGATCAGGCGGGCCGGAGCAATGTCGCCCATGGCCATCGCCGATCGGAGAGCACGGATAACAGCCATGCCGCCCATGCTCCCCACCTGCATGTCCACCACCACCGAATCGGGGGGGTGCTGGGCGGCCGCCTCTACCACCGTGCGCGGGTCGGAGTGGCGGACCGTCCAATCCGCCGACGGGAGCGACGCGGCGACGTCGTTGCGCACCCACCTCGAATCGGCGACCAGGAGGATTTGCATATCCCCAAATTTAGACCGCGCCCACTCTGTGAAGATGTACCCACCGCCCCGGTGCGTTTCCAATCACGGAAGCGCCTCTCAACAGACCCTGTGAAGATTTACCTCCAGGGTCGAGGGGTAACATCGGTGCATCGGGACGTAGCGCAGTTTGGCAGCGCGCAGCGTTCGGGACGCTGAGGCCGCCGGTTCGAATCCGGCCGTCCCGACCACAAAGGTGCTGGTCAGAGGCTTGCAGTCAGGCCTTGGGCCAGCAGGTCGGTCGTGTCGTCGCACATTTATCGAACATCCAGAAGCCGGGAGGCAACGGCGGCTCCGGCTCATACTGGACAGTGTGGCTCCATAGGTGGGCGACAGTTTGTGGACGCGGCTTCAGTTCCTGCGCGACGGTGGCTCCGCCAGTGCCTGACACGGGTTGATCCTCGGCTTCTGGTTCCGCGGCATCTTCGATGACGGCGACAGCTCGTGTCTACGAAGAGGTGTGTCGTGTTGGTGAACTAAGCGCCCAACGGACGGCGCCGGCTGTCATTTGAGTACCCACACGCTTATCGGCTCAATCTTTCCCTTGAGTTCAAGTTGCCGGTGTTCTGCGGTTTCCCGGTCAACTCCTGCCGCGGTAAAAGCCGCTTCGCTTACAAGGGCTTCGCCCGCGCCTGCTTGCGAAGCCAGATGGGCAGTGACATTGACATTGTCGCCTAGCGCCGTGACGTCCGTCATGCTGCCTTCGGTACCACTCACGGTCCCGACATACGCTATACCGGTATGAACGCCCACGCCGATGGGGAGTGTTTCGCGGCCGGCAACGGCTTGCTTCGTGACAGCGAGCAATTCCTGGGCGGCTTGTATGGCTGGGCCCGCATGGTCCTTCCCGGTGAACAGGGGGAAGTAGAGCCCGATGACCTCATCTCCCACGAATTTGTCAATAAAGGCGTGGGTCTTGATAAGCACGCTGGTCGCGTCCTTATAGAACTGGTTCATAAGGCGGCTAAATTCTGCCGCGCGCATTCTCTCGGCCAGTTCGGTTGAACCACGAACGTCCACAAACAGCATCGAGATTTCCAATTCGGTACCGCCCGGGTACTTGTGGCAGAAGTCCATTCAGAAATTACAGAAGCGGGGGTTACGGCTGAATTGGCCGCGGCCGGTCAATCGCGCATACCAGGCGCCGATTCCATCAAAAGGCGCGTTACAGTTTTTGCAGCGATGTTGTGCGGGAAATAGCCCGTAGCGCTTGCGATCTCTTTCCCAGCTCAATTGGCCATTCAAAAGCGCATACCAAATTTCTTCGCTGGTTGGTTCTGCAGCCATTGGCGTTTCCTCCTAATGGTCGCCCAGCAAGCATTTTCTTCATCATGGTGCCGGACGACCTCGGTACTCAATCATCTCCAGCGCCACTCGGTGGGGTCTGTGTCGATAATCCGCAGCCCCGGCTCCCGTGCTACGTGCCTGTCCCTCCGCACCGCATCGCGGGCAGCGGCTGCCTTGACCCATCCCGCGATGACCTCTGCTAGTCGGGGGCAGGCTCCATCTTGGCTCCTTTCCCGTCTCGAGGCGCTCGACGAGAAAAGCCTATCCGGTCAGGAATGGAAACGTTGATGACAGGATCGTTGTCTCCCATCGGGGTAGCGGCCAAGGGTGAGGCGACAGGATGGCTGGTCGTCAGGGTTCTCGTATACGCAGCCTTGCGGTGGTCCAGTTGTTCCATCCGTCGCTATTATGTATTACGATATTGTGGATGTGGAGATCCACCGGTCGGCTCGCAAGCACGGAATCCCCGATGCGGCCATCCTCCACGCCGTTGACCATGCCGTCACCGTCGTCGACCTCGAACCCGACGCCGACCCACCCAAGGTTCTTGCGATTGGACCCGACCATGCGGGCAACCTGCTGGAGATCATCTGGATCGAGCTCGCTGATGAGGTCAATCTCGTGATCCACGCCATGCCTCCTCGCCCGACCTTCTATGACCTGCTCCCACAGACCGGAGAGGACATGCCATGACTGAACCAAAGACCCATCGCACCCGCAGCGGCCGCACCCTGACCGACGAAGAGATCGACGCCCTCTCCACCGAGGTCGCCGAGACCGACTACGACGTCGAAGACCTGAAGACCCGGCGTCGGGGTCGGCCCTCGATGGGGTCGGGTCCGGCCGACATCGTCCCGGTCCGTATCGACCCGGAGTTGCGGGCCGCGATCCAGGCCCGCGCCGAGGCCGAGCACACCACGACAAGCGAGATCATCCGCGAGGCGATCCGCAGGTTCCTCGAGGTCGCCTGACCGAAGACTATCCCGTTCGGCTAGCTACCCATCGCGGGTCCATCGCGCGCCCGCCCCAATCCTTGCCGGGAGCCTTCGGGACGCTGAGGCCGCCGGTTCAAATCCGGCCGTCCCGACTCAGAGAAACACCAGGTCAGGCTGCTCTCCGGAGCGGCCTGACTGTCTTGAAGACCTGCTCCCATCGCGCGTCCATCGCGCGGAAACGTCACTCAAACTCGTCGCGTGCGTGGTTTCAGATCAGGCGGGCGTCGCTGATGGGAGAGCCCAAGGCACTGACTCACTGCTGTGTGCCCAACTGTTCGGTGGGTATCGCCTCATGAATCGGCCGCGGTAGCCAATGCGCTGGAGCAGAACCAACTCTCCATGCTCCATGAGGAGCTGGGCCGCCTGCCACACGAGACCGTCGATGACGTATGGCGCTTTGGCGTCCTTCGGATGGACGATCAGGTTGGGAACGTGCACGACCGCCGCTGGGCCGTCGAGGTTCTCCTGCTGGGCGAGTTGGCGGAGTCCGTCCAGCCCCGTTGGCACTTCCAGAGGAACGCCCGCTTCTCTGAGGACTTTTCGGATTCGCCACGCGGCGCCTTTGTTGGAGAACTTCTTCGCCGGGACTCGATGACTCAGAACAAGATTGACCCATGCCCAGTACTCAAGCCCGGCAATGGCGAGCATCACTTGCCCTTCGGCAGTGGTGCTTCCGTGGTTTGCGGCGATGATGTGCATTGCAAGGTGCCGCACGATCGGGCTCTCGAGGGGATCGAGGTATGAATCCACAAAGCCGGCGGCGAATTGCTTCAGGTCGTCAGCGGTGTGGGTGTCCCACCATGCCTCGTGTCCGTGCAGTGTGTCGCAACGCCACGGTGCCCACTCCTCCCAGACCCGCTCTCCGCTCCTTGACACTCCCACCGGAACTGCCGGAGCAACCCATCGACCCAACGCGAATGAGAAGGCGAGCTGAACGGCAAACAGGACTTCCTTCACATCGCCGGGGCTGAATGACTCGCCGTTGGAACGCCGAATCTCGCCGACGTGGGTCATTACGAACTGATACTCACGGTCGTGAGCCGCACGCAAGACCTCGCCGAGGTCTGGACGGCTATCAAGGGTGAACGACCATCCGCTGGCTTCGAACTGCCATCGACCGCTCCACCAACTGTCTCCAAGGGCGAGGTTTGACGAGGGAAGGAACACTGGGAGGTTGATCCAATGTGTGATGACCCGGTCAAGCTCCTGGCTCGCGCCAAGGTGAGAGGTCCGGAACGAGCCCCAACAGGTGCTGCCCTGCATGTCAGTGTTGCTGGCCCGAACATCGATGCGCGTGCAAACCTCGCCGAGGTGCGGGTGGTGAATCGAGAGGGTGGACGCATCTAGATCCATCATGGAAGAGGGTGCCTGCATTCTCCAGCGAAGACCGAACACGTGCCCGGTCAAAACCGACACTATGACTCGACCGATGTGCTCTCCATCGATCACTCCCTCACCGTCGAAGACGACGATCTCTTCACCAGGAGGGACGAAGTCGAAGATTCCCGAGTTCGGAGGGTCACCCATGGTCGTACGGAGAATATGGGCCTTGACCGACAGAAGGCCGTCCTAGGCCAGTCCGAGCGTGTTATCGCTTCGTTTCGCACCAGGAATCTCTGACTGAGCTTTCTGAGGAAACCATGAAACTTTCGCCGATGGCATTCGTCTAACCCAAATGAAGGGCTGATGCGTTCTTAGGGTGTGCACCTCCCCCACAGCGAGGATGAATGGCCGGTTCGGACGAGCTATCCGAAGTCGAAATCCCGAGTTCGTTCGAGGTCTTCTACCGGGAGGAGTATCCGTCGGTGCTTGCGATCGTCTACGGACTGAGTGGCAATCGCTGGGTGGCAGAGGACCTCGCCCAGGAGGCGTTTCTGCGGGTTCACCGTGACTGGGGCGGTGTGGCTGGTATGGAGTCGCCAACAGGCTGGGTGAGGCGGGTCGCGGTCACCCTGGCCAGATCGCGCGTTCGGCGACTTCGCTCCGAAGCAGCCACTCGCCTTCGTCTTGGTCTCCAATCGGTATCGATGGGCCAACCCCCCGAGGAATTCGACGAGTTCTGGCGCGAAGTTCGAAGGCTCCCCG
>JBQTHI010000028.1:0-4872 GCA_052390035.1 Actinomycetota bacterium
AGATCGCGCGTTCGGCGACTTCGCTCCGAAGCAGCCACTCGCCTTCGTCTTGGTCTCCAATCGGTATCGATGGGCCAACCCCCCGAGGAATTCGACGAGTTCTGGCGCGAAGTTCGAAGGCTCCCCGATCGGCAGGCACAGGTGATTGCGCTTCGCTACATCGATGATCTGAGTGTGACCGAGATAGCTCATGTGCTCGGAGTGGCCGAAGGGACTGTGAAGGCACAGCTCCATGAAGGTCGGAATCGGCTTTGGCGCCAGTACGAGGCCAAGGGTGTTGTGTATGAAGTTTGACGAGTTTGCCAGCGAAGCGGGCAGAGCGGTTGTGGCGGCGGCCGGCCAGGCACAGCGGCCGGCCATCGGGAGGGTTGAGGCGCGCGAGCATCGTTGGACGCTATTTGCCATGACATCGACTGTGGCTGTCGTCTTCCTTGTTGTTCTGCGAACCATCACGCTGTGGACTGGCGATCCCGAAAGATCGCCCATAGCTGACCAGACGACAACAGCGACCGAGTCGTTGTCTACGTCGACTGAGCCAGGGGTGACATCGACGATCCATCCCGAGACGAGCAGTTCACTTCCTACAACATTCGCGGCGACACGATCCGACATAGGACTCGGGTGGGAGTCAGTCGAGATCCCGACCTCAGTCGTCGCCCAGTGTCATCGGGCGATGGTCGGAACTGACACAGAACTGGTTTTTTGGGGAGGTGATCAAGACTCCTGTGACTACGAATTCCCCACCGGTGACCCAGGAGTGGCATACAACCCCGATACCGGCTTCTGGCGACAGCTGCCCGCCAGCCCTCTGGAACCGGCTGTTGCTCCCACAGGTGTCTGGACCGGCTCAGAGGTCGTCATCTGTTGTGGGATGACGAGGTCGCGGCAGGCGGTTGGTTCGACGCTCGACCTCAGGGCGAACACGTGGACTGCGCTCCCTGAGGCTCTACCAGAACCCGATGGCTGCGAGTGCAACCTCGGAAGCCAGACTCTCACCTGGACCGGCGAGTACGTTCTCGTGTCACCAGGAGTGTTCAGTACGGGTGTCGACCCGACCACACCTGTGCTGATCGCCTACGACCCGGACAGCAGCACTTGGATACTCGTCGATGAGGCGTCTCCGCTCGCCCATGGAGGTATCAGTCTCAACTTCGACGAACGACTCGTGATAGCTGTCGATCGCGTTTTCTACATGAGCCCGCCGAACTGGCAGCCAACCGGCGACGAGATTCCCGAGAGCTGGTCAAACCAATAGGCGAAACCCGCGTTATCGGCAAACAGCTGGGCTAAGGCCGACTTCAGCAACCAAACCTCTTAATAAAGCCATCGGCCTATCACTTTACTAAGCTCAACGCTTGCGAAAGACCGGCTTCGCGATCACCACCATGCAACCTGACGCCTTTACATCGGATGAGAGAGGGACAGTGCGGAGAACGCTCGAGGGGTACTGGGCCTTTTTTCCAAACCCTGTGCCGCGGAATCTCGACCTCTCTCAGGACACGGTGAAGCTGCTAGACGAGGGGACCGGCGCGGTCCATCGTCTTGGCGGGGTGGGCAGGCTCTTGCCCAATCCCCACCTCCTGATCGGCCCGCATCTTCGGTTGGAGGCGGTGCTCAGCTCGCGGATCGAAGGCACGAAGACCGACGTGTCCCAGCTGCTTCGCTTCGAGGCCGGCCAGGTTCCCGGCGGAGACGATGCTGCCGACGCACAGGAAGTCGGTAACTACGTGGTCGCAATGGAGCATGGTCTCCAGCGCGCGGCCGAAGGGTTCCCGGTGTCAGTACGGCTACTGCGCGAAATGCATGGGTTGTTGTTGTCGGGGGTTCGGGGCCAGCATCAACGTCCTGGCGATCTGCGGGAGTCCCCGGTTTGGATCGGAGGGAGCACCCTCGAGAACGCTGTCTTCGTTCCACCCCCTCCCGATGTCATGGCTGAGGCGTTGGCAGACCTGGAGCGCTTCTTCCACGAGACCGATATGCCGCTGCTGGTCCAGCTGGCTGTGGCTCATTACCAGTTCGAGGCGATCCACCCCTTCCTCGACGGCAACGGGCGGATCGGTCGTCTTCTTATCCCGGTCATGCTGGTACTGCGTGGAGCCCTATCTCAGCCGCTGCTCTATCTCTCGGCCTACTTCGAGCAGTACCGGACCCAGTACTACGACCACCTTCTGGCCTCCAGCCAGAAGGGCGACCTGACACCCTGGATTGACTTCTTCCTCCGCGGGGTCAGACGGCAGTCCCGGGATGCCGAGGAGCGAACCGTTCGGCTCGTCGAGTTTCAATCCGGCCTTCGTGGCGAGCTCCTTCATGAGGGTCGGCCCAACTCGGTCGTCCGTTTGGCTGAGCACCTTTTCTCTGTGCCGATCGTCACCGCCCCTCGCGTGGAGCAGCTTCTCGGGGTCACTCGACCGACGGCCCAGGCCGCAATCGACGCACTCGTCGAGAGAGGTGAGCTAGCGGAGGTGACAGGACGTGAGCGCAACCGGATCTACGAGGCGCCCCGGATATTCGATGCGGTCTACGGGGCCGTGGAGGTTCCAGAGACGTAGTTACGACGCAGCTTGACCTCGGCCTTGAGTGATCCATCGCGCGTCCGAGGCAATTCGGGTAGATACGCAGCAGTCCGATAAGCCGGTCGCACAGGCGCCTCGGTCCACCTGAGTCCACCAGAGTCCGCCTCGGGAGAGTTCGGAACGCTGAGGCCGCCGGTTCAAATCCGGCCGTCCCGACCACAAAGGTGCTGGTCAGAGGCCTGCAGGCAGGCCTTGGGCCAGCACCTTTCGCCGAAACCACTCGCCGGATTCCGGCGAGCGACCCCCGTTCCCGGGGGCCAGTCTTCCGCGGAGGGGGGCACGAGAATTCGGTCACCATAGGATGATGGGAGAGACGCGTCAGGAGGTTGTTCATTGCCCAGGATCGAAAAGACTTCTCTCCCGGGAGTTGGTCTCCGATTTGACTTCACTGCTGAGGACGGAAACCGCATCGGTGTGGTGCATCACCGGTCTGGACGAAAGGAGTTGTTCGTAACCACGGCGGACGACCCGGATGCGGCCGTGGTCAGCCTCAACCTTTCTGACGACGACAGCCACGCTCTCTCCGAGGCCTTGGGCGGGTCAACCGTGATCGCGAATCTGAACGACCTCCAGCAACGAATCGAGGGATTGGCGATCGATTGGCTGCCAGTCGAAGCTGGGACGCCTTACGCGGGGAAAACCGTTGGCGACGCACGCATCAGGACCCGGACCGGGGTGTCTGTCGTGGCCGTGATCCGGGGGGATGAGCCTCACCCGGCTCCCGGTCCGGACTTCCACCTCAAGGCTTCAGACACTCTCGTCGTGGTGGGCACCCCGGAAGGCATCAAATCGGTCGATGAGATCCTGACGGCGGGCTAGACAGTGGATCACGGGGCCCTCATCCTCGTCGAGCTCGGCGGGGTTGTGCTTGCACTCGGGATAATGGCCAGGCTGGCCAGCCGTCTCGCGATCTCGCCTATCCCCTTGTATCTCCTTGCTGGGCTCGCTATTGGTGAGGGCGGGCTGGTACCGGTGGTGACCTCCGAGGAATTCATCGAAGTTGGGGCGGAGCTCGGGGTGATTTTCCTGCTTCTCATGCTGGGTCTCGAGTACTCGGCCAGGGAACTGGTGACCGGGATGCGCTCGGTGGCGCCGTCTGGAATGGTCGACCTTGCGCTCAACTTCACACCGGGCTTTGTCACGGGACTCATACTCGGATGGGGGGTCGTGCCTGCCCTCTTCCTCGGCGGAGTCACCTACATCTCATCAACCGGAGTAGTCGCCAAACTGTTGAACGACCTCGGTTGGACCGGAAACCGGGAGACCCCGGTGGTTCTATCGATCCTCGTCTTCGAAGATCTGGCAACGGCGATCCTCCTTCCCACTCTGGCTGTTTTGACTTTGGGAGGGACCACGAGTGGTGCACTGCTCACAATCGGCCTCGCTGTCGGAGCCATGGCTGCCGCGATCGTTTTTGCCCATCGACGAGGAGACTGGTTGGGAGATCTGGTTTTTCACCGCTCAGACGAAGTCAGCCTGCTGACCGTGTTCGGACTCACAGTTCTCGTAGCCGGGCTCGCAGAAGGCGTCAACATCTCTGCTGCCGTCGGGGCGTTCCTCCTCGGGATCAGCCTGTCTGGTGAGGCAGTGGCCAGAGCGGATGCGCTCCTCTCGCCGCTGAGGGACCTCTTCGCGGCAGTCTTCTTTGTCTTCTTCGGTCTTTCGACCGACCCTCGTGAGATTCCGGGGGTGCTTCTGGTGGCAGTCCTACTTGGAGTGGCTACCGCTGCCACGAAGTTCGTCGGAGGCAGATGGGCAGCACGTCGCCACGGAGTCGGGCGAGCAGGCCAGCAGCGAGCGGGGCTCATCCTGATGGCGAGGGGCGAGTTCTCCATCATCATCGCGGGGCTGGCCGTGGGAGTGTCCGGAGCCGAAGACCTTCCCGCTCTGGCCGCTGCATACGTTCTGCTGATGGCCGTTGCCGGACCAGTTGCCGCCAAGCTCGCCGACCCAGGACGTTCACGAGCGGCCGTGAGTTGACTCAACTCCTGAGCGACGCCCAGTCGAGGGAGCCATCGGGCGCCTCGACGTAGCCGTCGAGGGACACGTTGAGGGAGTAGATCAGCCTGCCGATGAGCCGAATGCCCGGATTCTCAATGGGATCTGTGGGGTCATGATCCATGGCCGATATGAGTTGAGCAGCCGGCTTCAGACACCGTGGCGCCTATCGGCAAGTTGTGCCACCTGGGGCGGTTCGCCAGCTGATGACGGGTTAGTCAGGCGTCGAGCCGAAGGGGCAATCCGAACAACGGGAACAAATTGGCTGCGTCGAGAAAGAACGTGAACTCGACGATCTGAC
>JBQTHI010000029.1:0-31474 GCA_052390035.1 Actinomycetota bacterium
GTCTCACGTCATCCTGACAGACAGGGTGGAGACTCGCCGGTTCAATAGCGTCTGATAAGAGACGGAGCGTTAGGTACCCAAGTGAAAGGAGAGATACAGTGAGCGGCGTCACCTCAAGCAGCGTCACCTCTGCCGACGGCACTCGCATCGCCTTCACGGCAACCGGCACCGGTCCGGCGCTCGTGATCGTCGACGGGGCCATGAGCTACCGTCAGTTCAACCCCACCGTGCAGGCCGTCGCGCAGGCACTGGCCGACCGATACACCGTGTATACCTTCGACCGCCGTGGTCGCGGCGAGAGCGGCGACGCCGACACCTACACCGTGCGGGCCGAGGTCGACGACATCGCCGCACTCATCGAGCACGCAGGCGGAGAGTCCGCCCTGCTGGGGTTCTCATCTGGCGCCGTCCTGGCACTGGAGGCGGCACTCGCCGGGCTTGCGGTCACCGGACTCGCCCTCTACGAGCCGCCCTTCGTCGTCACTGCCGATCGAGCGCCGGTCGGTGCCGACTATCGGGAGCGGCTCCAGCAGGCCGTGACGCAGGGTCGGCCCGGGGAGGCGGTGACACAATTCCTCACCGAGGCCGTCGGCCTGCCCGCCGGGATGGTGGAGCCGATGCGCGCCGAGCCGTATTGGTTCGGCATGGAACAGATGGCGCCCACCCTCGCCTACGACGCCACCGTCATGGGTCAGACCATGTCGGGCGACCCGGCAGCGCTGCATCGGTACGCCCCGGTGACCACCCCCACGTTGGTGATGCACGGCGGAGCCAGCGATGCCTGGATGGCAGCCGGCGTAGCCGCCATCGCCGGCGTCCTGCAGAATGCAAGCCCCAAGACACTTACCGGCCAGGACCACAACGTCTCCGCCGAGGCACTCGTACCGGTCCTGTCGGACTGGCTGCCGACGCTGCAAAGCTGACCTTTTGGCCAACTCAAGAGGGGTGACATGTAAAGCAGACCGTTCTCCACATGCCCCCGGCTGCTCAATCCGCCGGGGCTCGGTCGTTATCGCCGTTAGCCAGCCATGAGCCGGGGCAGCGACACACCTACTTCGACCGTCACGGCCGGGCGATCTCAGGCACAATCAAGAAATGAACGAACTCTCCCAACTGGCCGACGACTATTGGGAGCTGGCGATGGCCTACAGCCCGACCACCGCCACCTTGCTCGGCGACCGCCGATTTGATCACCGGCTCGACGACATCGGAGACGAGGCCGCAGAAACCTACAGTCGGGCGCTCTCCGAGATCGTCGCTCGAACACAAGCGATCGATCCGAGCACCCTCGACACTCAGGACCAGATCACTCGTTCGATGCTGATCTCGGAGGGCCGAAACCAGCTCACCGCGATTGAAACCGGGGTCCTATTCGTTCCCTGCGACCCCAATCTGGGACCCCTGGCCGGTCTCCTGATGACGATTGGTCAGATTGCGGCCAACAACCCCGAACAGGCCGGCGCCCTGACCGAGCGGTATCGCCAGGTTCCGAGATATCTGGAGCAGGCGGCTGACCGTCACCAATCCGAAACTGCAAAGGGTCGTACTCCGATCGCGGGAAACGTGAACCGCGTGCTTGGTCAGATCGACTCGTATCTAGCTTCACCACTGGAATGGGATCCGGTTGCCAATCTGACCGGTCCGACCGACTGGCCCGGCCTCGACACCTGGCACGGTGAGCTGGCCACGGTAGTCGAGAGGGAGATCCGCCCCGCGTTCGCCCGGTACCGCGAGTCGGTGGAGTCACTTCTCGCGGTCGCTAGAGACGAAGAACACGCCGGCCTCTGCCATCTCAACGGTGGCCTGGAGATCTACGAGCGGCTGATCGAGGTCTTCACCAGCCTTCCGGTGACGGCGGCCGAATTGCACGAGTTCGGTAACTCGGAGGCAAAGGGAAAGCTGGCCGAAGAATTCCAGGCGCTGGGCGTTCGAGCCTTCGGGGAAGGGAAGCTGTCCTCGGTTCTCGATCGTCTTCGGACCGACCCGGCCCTTCGCTACTCGACCGCCGATGAAATAGTCGCCGACGCCGAGCGTTTGGTCGAAAAGGCTTGGCTGGTTGCGCCCGACTGGTTCAACCTTCGACCGACCACCAATTGTACGGTGGTGCCGGTTCCCGAGGCACTCGCCGAGAGCGCCCCGCCCGCCTATTACTTCCCTCCAGCGATGGACGGCTCCCGCCCAGGGACCTATTTCATCAACCTGCACAACCCGACCGAACGGGTCCGCTACGCGGCCGAAGCCGTTGCCTACCACGAGGCCAACCCGGGACACCACTTCCAACTGACCCTCGGTCAGGAGTTAACCGACATCCCCACGTTTCGGAAGAACGCCATCACCACCGCTTACGCGGAAGGCTGGGGCCTCTATTCCGAACGCCTTGCTGACGAGATGGATCTCTATTCGTCCGACATCGACCGTCTCGGGATGGTGTCGGCAGAAGCCTGGCGGGCGGGAAGGCTGGTGGTGGACACTGGCATCCACGCCTTCGGCTGGACCAGGGCTCAGGCCGTCGCCTACTTTCAAGAGTGGAGCGCGATCGATCAGCCGACGATCGAGACCGAGGTTGACCGCTATATCGGGGTGCCGGGCCAGGCCCTTGCCTACAAAGTCGGCCAGCGCGAGATTCTCCGACTCCGGGACGAGGCAATGGACCGGCTCGGTGACCGTTTCAACATCAAAGGATTCCACGACGCGGTCCTCGGCAGCGGTTCCGTGACCCTTCCCATCCTCCGCGAGTTGGTGGAGGCCTGGGTCAAGGCCTGCTGAGTTAGAAGTTGGCTTTCGCGACGCCAAACGAGCGCTTTCCACCCATTCTGGGTCACAATACGACGATTGGCGGAGAGGGAGGGATTTGAACCCTCGGGAGAGCTATATCACCCTCCACTCGCTTAGCAGGCGAGCGCCTTCGACCACTCGGCCACCTCTCCAGGTTGTACCTCCATTCTGGCGGAGGGAGTGGGATTCGAACCCACGAGACCCCTTGCGAGGCCCAGCAATTTTCAAGACTGCCGCCTTCGACCGCTCGGCCATCCCTCCCGGCCAGTGGTCGGCCCACATGAGCGAGCCGACTGGCGGAGGGAGAGGGATTTGAACCCTCGAGGAGGTACAACCCCCTACGGCATTTCGAGTGCCGCGCACTAGGCCGGACTATGCGATCCCTCCGTGTGGAAAGAGACCTATTCAGTTGTCGCGGAGGGAGGGGGATTTGAACCCCCGAGGGGTTGCCCCCAACGGCATTTCCAGTGCCGCGCACTAGGCCGGACTATGCGATCCCTCCGGGAGCACGCCGGGTCCGACGATGCAGGAGATAGTCATAGTCTACGCGGCCATGACCCCGACCCCTTCCGGGCTGACCGTGACGGATGAACACTGGATGCGGGCGGCGCTCGATCAGGCCAAACTGGCACCCGACCACGGCGACGTCCCGGTGGGCGCAGTGGTCGTCAACAGAGAGGGTGAGATGGTGGCGGCCGACCACAACCGGCGCCGGCTCCTGGCCGATCCCACCGCCCACGCCGAAATGCTGGTCATCTCGATGGCCGCCCGAAGGTTGGGTGATTGGAGGCTGGAGGGCCACACCCTCTACGTGACTCTCGAGCCGTGCCCGATGTGCGCCGGAGCGGCGGTGGCGGCGCGCCTGGGTGCGCTGGTCTACGCCGCCGCCGACCCCAGGGCGGGGGCAGCCTGGTCTCTCTCCAACATTCCCCAGGACGTCCGGCTCAATCACCATTGTGAGATGCGCCAAGGGGTACTGGCCGATGAGGCATCCCGGCTGCTGGTCGAGTTCTTCGCCGAACAACGCTGAACTAGCCTTGACAAGCGAGGGGGCGTCTCAACCATCGGGCCCTGCGCGGCGGGACACCGTGAACCGGGTCAGGTCCGGAAGGAAGCAGCTCTAAGCGGCCCGTCCCGGGTGCCGCAGATCCGCCGGATGGAGCAGACGCCTCCTCGTCTTGTCTCCTTTGCGACGATTAACCCGTCTATATGTTTTCCACCGTCACAGGAACGAGCTCGGCTTCCTCAGCACCGCTCCGTAGACGAAGCCGAATATCCCCATCCGCCATGTGCGCTCGAGGGTCAATGGCCCGCCACCCAGCAGCACCTCAGGTGGTGGGAACTTGTCGAGGCTCTGGTGCAGATACCAGTAGTCGGCCGGGGCTCCGGCGATCAACCCGGCGAGCGGCAACGTCGCTGCGGTGCCCAGGCGGTGCAGGGCGCGGGAGACCGGGCGCGATGGGCGCCCGAGGTCGACGATGGCCGCCACCCCCCCGGGCCGGAGGATCCGATCGACCTCGGCAAAAGTGTCCTGCACCGAGTTGAGGTTGCGAAGCACGTAGGCCGAAAAGACCCCATCGAAAGACGCATCGGCAAAGGGCAGCTTCTCCCCCACCCCCACCACCCGAAGTGAATGCGGGCTCAGGGCCAACATCTGGTGGACCGGGTCCAAGGCGACGACCTGGCGATGCCCGAAAATGGGAGCGGCCGCTCCGGTTCCGCTTCCCAGGTCAAGGATCCGGCCATCGGGCAGCCACCGCGCCGCCGCTCGCCGCCACGCCTGATCCCGACCGACGGAGACAAGCCGGTTGATCAGGTCGTAGCGCCTGGCGATCCGGGCGAAGATCGGATCGCTCTGCTTGCTCACGGGCCGATCTGGTCGAAACCCAGATAGGGACGAAGAGCGGCAGGCAAAAAAACCGATCCGTCGTCCCGCTGATGATTCTCCAACAGGGCCAGGATGACCCTGCCAACTGCCACCGCCGTGCCATTCAGCGTATGGAGGACTTGATTGCCGTCCTCCACACGCACCCTTACCTTCAAACGTCGGGCTTGGTAATCGGTGGTGTTGGAACAAGAGGTGATTTCTCGGAACGCCTCCTGGGACGGGAACCAGGCTTCGATGTCGTACTTCTTGGCGGCCGACGAGCCGAGGTCACCCGCGGCGACGTTCACCACCCTGTAGGGCAGCTCCAGGTCGGCGACGATTTCTTCTTCGATCGAAAGGAGCCGTTCATGTTCGGCTGCCGAGCCCTCCGGGTGACAAAAGACGAACATCTCCACCTTGTCGAACTGGTGCACCCGAAAGAGCCCTTGGGTGTCTTTGCCATAGGTACCGGCCTCCCGCCGAAAACAAGTGGAGAACCCGGCATAGCGGAGTGGGAGCAGCCCGGCATCGAAGATCTCATCGGTGTGATAAGCGGCCAGCGACACCTCCGAGGTGCCGACCAAATAGAGGTCGTCAGCCGGAACCGAATAGACCTGCTCCCGATCGCCCGGAAAGAACCCAGTCCCGTACAGCGCCTGCTCCCGCACCAGGACCGGGGGCACCATCGGGGTGAAGCCTCGCGCCATCAGACGGTCGAAGGCAAAACGCACCAAGGCGAATTCGAGCAGCACTGCCGGGCCTTTCAAATACCCGAAGCGGCTGCCGGACACTTTCACTCCTCGATCCATGTCGATGAGGTCGAGCCGCTCCCCGATGCTCGTGAAGTCAGCTGGCGAAAAATTGAACCGGGTCGGCTCGCCGATCCGTTTGACCTCGACGTTGTCGGCGTCGGTCGTGCCATCGGCAGCCGAATCGTCCACCAGGTTGGGCACCGAAGCCCAGAGTTGTTCGAACTCCTCGCTTAACCGGGCGGCGTCGGAGTCGAGCGCCCGATAACGATCGGCCAAGTCGGTCACCTGGGCGATGGCAGCCTGCTTCTCGTTTCCGCTGAGTCGGGAAATCTCCTTTCCTGCTTCTTTCTGGGCGGCCCTGGTCTGCTCCGCCTGCTGACGGGCACCGCGCACCTGTTCGTCGAGCTGCACTAGCGCCGCTACGTCAAGATCCAAACCCCGCCGGGCGAGAGACCGGCGGAGGCGGTCGGGGTCGGTGCGAAGGATGGATGAGTCAAGCACGAGGGCGAAATCCTACGACGGCTACTGCACCGGCTCGTTGACAAAGAACTCGAGTGCGATCCCATCGTTCCGCGAATTCCCATCGGCGGCGGAGAGTTGCAGCACCACTCCCAATCGGTAGTTGAAACCTGGCGCCACGGGTATCGACTCGAATACGACGGTGGTCTGCGCACCGGCGTCCAGACCCGGCACCTCGGCGTTGAGGGTCTGCTCACCCTCCGGTCCGCTGATCCCCAGGACGAGGGCTTGGGCAGGAGCAAGAGTGTTACCGCGGTTCGCCACCACAACCTTCACGGTCAGAATCTCGGTGGCGCTGATCACCAGGTCGCCGTCGGGGTCGGCCACCCATTCCGGTTCCGCGGTCACTTGCTCGACCGCCAGGTCCGCCCGTAGAGCCAGGAGGCTGTTGTCGGCTGCGGCTGCCGCGGCAAAGAGCCGGGCAAGGGCGACGGGAGGGAGAGGGGCGGGCAGGAACTCAATCTCGGGTAGGGAGATGATCGGATCGGGAACATCGGATCGGGCGAGTTCGGCAACCACCCCGAGGAAGAGCTCGTCGCCAGCCGCCACTTGCTGGAGACCTGCATAAATCTGCTCTTCGCCGGCGCCGGCGCCATCGGCCGACCTGAGCATCCCTTCTGAAAACGTCCGCACACCTTCGGTCCAAGTTGACACGGTGAGACGGAAGAGCGAGGCGACGCCGATCAGACTTCCCCGCTCTGGCGGATCTGCCACAGCCTGAGCGGCCGCATCAAGCGAATCCACGGTCGTGGTCATCGAGGTTTCGAATTCGGCACGTTCGAGGGACCCGATCTGGTCCGCCAGGGCCGAAAAGGTGGCTGCCGCGGTCACCAGGTCTTCGGCACTCGATCGGATCGACTCGACATAATTGACCGCGCGAGAGGCGTCCTGGTTGATCCGGGCGAGCACCAACGCGGCGGCCACCACAGCCGTCGCCACCAAAGGCCAGAGCAGATGCCGGCGCCGTCGCCTTGGTCGTTCGAGCACTAGGCCGGCGTCGTTTTCGTCATCGAAGCTGCACCTCGGCCGTTCACAGCTGGACCGCAGCGGCTAATTGTGGGCGAGGGGGGACTTGAACCCCCACGTCCTTGCGGACACAGGAACCTGAATCCTGCGCGTCTGCCAATTCCGCCACTCGCCCGAAGACCCGCCGTCGTTCGGGCCCGCCATGGTAGCCCGGGGCCCGAAGAACCAATCGGCGCTCACTACCGTTTTTCCTCGTGAAGCTGGCTCGCCGGCTGGAGCGAACTCTGGAAGGCGCCCTCGACCATCTGGCTGGACGCCTGTTTCGAGGTGGGCTGCACAACAGTGAACTCTCGGCCAGGGTCGCTCGTGAGGCCGAACTGGCCGAATTCGCCACACCGGTCGGTCCCGGCACCGCCAATAGGTACCAGTTGACCATCAACCCACGAAGTCTGATCGGGGATCCCGCCCGGATCGGCCGGGAGCTCGGTGAGGCCCTGGCCCGTCACGCCGCTGAGCGGGGATGGCTCCTGAAAGGGCCGGCCGAGGTGATCGTCCTGCTCGACTCGACCGTGCCGGCGGGCTCGGCCCAATGCACCGGTGAGGTATTCCACGGGCCTATCGCCCCCTGGGCTCAGTTGACCGTAACCGACGGTCGGCGCCTTGACGTGCGTCCTAACCGCGCCACCATCGGTCGCGCATATGAGGCCGATGTGGTCGTCCCCTTCCCGGAGGTGAGCCGCCGGCACGCCCTCATCTACCGCCGGGACGGAGAGAGCTACGTAACCGATTTCGGCTCGGTCAACGGCACCTTCGTCGACGGCATCCGGGTCGGGCCGACCCCGGTTCGCATCGGCAGCGGCTCGAGACTCCGGCTGGCCGAGGTCGAACTGCGGTTCTCCCAATTGCCAACGGTCTATTAATGCCGACGACGACATGCCCGAACTGATCCTCACCATCCTCCGGCTGATCTTTCTGGCGTTGGTTTACCTCTTTGTCTGGCAGGTGGCGCGGGCCATCACTCGCCATCTCGGGTTTGGCCAGGCCCGAGGATCGAAACGTGCCAGCAATCGGATCGCGGTCGTTCGGTCCGATGCGCAAGCGGGTCTCGTCTTCGTGGTCAACGGGGCTACGGTGGTTGGTCGAAGCCCCCAGGCGGACGTGGTTCTCGACGATCCCTACGCCTCCGAGTACCACCTGCGTCTCGTGGCAGGTGACGGATCATTAACCGTGTCCGATCTGGGCAGCACCAATGGCACGTATGTCAATGGCAGGCGAATCACCACGCCCACCAACCTGCGGAGAGGAGATGCCCTGCAAGTAGGTAAGACCGTGATGGAGGTACGTTGAACTATCAGTGGGCTGCAGGTAGCCACCGGGGTCGAATCCGCGGCAACAATGAAGATGCCTATTCGCCGGAGGCGTCTGGAAGAGGGTCCGGGCCGGTTCTCGTCATGGTGGCAGACGGGATGGGCGGCGCCGTGGGAGGCGAGATCGCCTCTCACATGGCTGTGGAGGAGGCCAATTCCGATCATGCCGACCTCGTCGAACTAATCGCCAGAGCCAATCGGGTCATTTGGGAACGAGCCGTTGCCGAACCCGGTTTGGCCGGTATGGGCACGACGATGACTCTCATGGAACTCGACCCCGGCGGTACCGCCAGCCTCGGACACGTGGGCGATAGCCGCGCCTACCTGTGGCGCTCAGGCGAACTCACTCAGTTGACCCGGGACCACACCGTGGTCGCTGAGCACTTGGCCGCGGGGCGGATCACCGAAAACGATGTCGCCACCCATCCCCAGCGAAGCATGCTGACCCGGGTGCTCGGTCTCGAACCGGTGGTGGAGGTCGACACCTTCGACCTCCACTTGGAACCGGGAGACCGGATTCTCCTGTGCTCTGACGGACTCACCAACATGGTGGCCGACCCCGTCATTGCCGCCCTTCTCTCCGACGGACCGCCCGAGGAGGCCGTTTGGAGCCTGATAGAACAGGCCAACCGGGCCGGCGGGCACGACAACATCACCGTGGTGGTCGTGGCCGCAGAACCATGACCCGCACGGCCGAAAGTGGGATGCTGATCGCCGCGGCGGGCATTGCCGCCTTCGGAACCGTCCTCGTCAGCCTCGCCGGGGGACAAAACATCGACTCGCGGATCGGGCTGACATTCCTTGTGATCCTGCTCGCCTTTGGGGCGGTGCAGACTGCCATCCGGCTGTGGGCCCCGGCCGCTTCAACCCTTCTGTTGCCACCGGCCGCTCTCATCACTTCCATCGGTCTGGCCGAGATCCACCGTTTGGATCCGGACCGCGCCGGGCTCCAGCAGTGGTGGTTGCTGATCGCAGCCGGCCTGACCGCCGGGCTCCTATGGGTACTGCGCCGGCGGGGTATCGCCACTATCCGCCGCTACCGCTACCTCTACCTCGCCGGGAGCCTCGCTCTCCTGCTCATGCCGATGCTGCCCACCGCCTGGAGCCTGCCGATTCGTGGACATCAGGCCAACGGCTCCCGCCTTTGGGTGGCCTTCGACCTGGGCGTGACAGAAATGTATTTTCAACCCGGAGAGTTGGCCAAGCTGGTGATGGTCCTCTTCCTGGCCGGTTACCTGGCCGACCGCCAGTCGGCCTTGGCCGATCGGCCCCGCCGACTCGGCCCAATCCACCTCCCCGAGCCCCGCCAACTCTTCCCTGTGCTGTTGGTCTGGGCGGGAAGCCTCGGCGTGCTTATCGGCCAACGCGACCTGGGGGCATCGGTGCTGCTCTTCGGCGTGTTCGTCGGAATGCTCTACGCCGCCACCGGGCGTCCGGCTTACCTAGCGGTCGGCGTCCTTCTGACCGGGGCTGGCGGATATGGGGCTTACCGGCTCTTTGACCACGTCGGCCGGCGGGTGCTTGCCTGGATCGATCCCTTTCGGAACTACGAAGACGCCGGCTACCAGGTAGCACAGGCCTGGTTCGGGATGGGAACCGGCAGCCTGGCCGGGTCGGGTTTCGGACTCGGCCGTCCCGACCTCATTCCCAACGCAGCAACGGACTTCATGTACGCCGCGGTGGCAGAAGAGCTCGGTCTGGCCGGATCAATGGCGGTGCTGGCCGCCTATGCCTTGCTGATCGGCGTCGGATTCGGCATCGCCCTCCGCTCCCGGGATCGGTTTCGCAAGCTCACCGCAGCCGGCCTCAGCTGGGTGATGGGCCTGCAAACCTTCTTGATCATCGGCGGGATCCTCCGGCTGGTGCCACTCACCGGGCTCGCCCTCCCCTTCATGTCATACGGCGGCTCCTCATTGGTGGGCAACTTCCTCCTCCTCGGCCTATTGGCCCGGGTCAGTCATGAGGAGCAAGGATGAACGGGCCCACCCGTCGGCTGGCCGGGGCAGTCCTCGCCGGGTTCGCCCTCCTCGCCTTGATGACGACCTGGGTACAGGCGGTGGCGGCCGACACCTATCGGCTTGACCCGAGGAATGCCCGATTCAACCTGGGTCAGACCGGCAAAGAACGAGGCCTCATTGTCTCCTCTGACGGTGTGGTGCTGGCCCGCAGCGACCCCGATCCCGGTTCGACCGGCTCCTACCACCGGGTGTATCCCGAGGCCGCCACCTTTTCGCATCTGGTCGGCTATGCCAGCCTGCTGTTCGGCGAACAGGGCCTGGAGCGGGCCTACTCCTCCGAACTCCGCTCCCGGCGTGACCTCACGATCTCCGATCTGCTTTCGGTGATTCTCGGCCGGGACCTACGCCCGCTCAATCTCCAGTTGACTGTCAACGCCGACCTGCAGCGCCTCGCCGAGCGGGCGTTGGGCGGTCAGACCGGGGCGGTGGTCGTCATCGAACCCGCCACCGGCGCCATCCTGGCGATGGTTTCCAGTCCTTCCTACAACGCCGAATCGCTGCTGGGGGTTGATGCCGCTGCCGCCTGGCAGGCATTGCTCGACGATCCGGCCCGTCCTCTGGCCAACCGGGCGCTCAACGAGCTCTACCCCCCGGGATCAACCTTCAAGACGGTCGTGGCCGCCACCGCGCTCGAGACCGGGTTTGCCGCGCCTGAGACCAACTTTCCCGACGAGGCGAGCTTTGCCTTGCCCGGTTCGACTGCCACCGTTGCCAATGCCGGAGGTTCTCCCTGCAACGACGGGGTAGAGACCACTTTGCTCCAGGCGTTTGTCAGGTCATGTAATGCCACCTTTGCTCGCCTGGCGGTCGAACTGGGAGCTAGCGACCTGGGAAACACTGCAGAAGCCTTCGGGTTCAACACCGACCTCGATTTTCCGCTACCAACTGCTACCTCCGCCTTTCCGACTGAGCTCCTCGCCGAAGATGCTGCCGCCGTCGGACAGAGCGGGATTGGCGAGCGTGACGTGCGGGCCACCCCATTGCAGATGGCGCTCGTCGCGGCGGCGCTAGCCAACGAAGGTCAGTTGATGGCGCCCCATCTGGTGAGCCGGGTGTTCGATGCGGACGGGGCCGAGGTCGAAAGGGTCGAACCCAACCTGTTCCGCACCGCAGTTTCGGCCGAAGCTGCGGCGATTCTGACTCAGATGATGGAACGGGTGGTGACCGAGGGGACCGGACGGCAGGCGGCGGTCCCCGGTGTTCGGGTGGCCGGTAAAACTGGCACGGCCACAGGCGTCGAGGGGCGACCCCACGCCTGGTTTATCGGCTTTGCCCCAGTCGAGCAACCGTCGATCTCGGTGGCAGTTCTGGTGGAGGCCGGAGGCAACGTCGGTGAAACCGCCAGCGGAGGATCGGTTGCCGCACCCATCGCGTCCCAGGTGATCTCCGGGTGGCTGAGCCGGTGACCTCCCGGTGCGGAGAACCTCGTAGAATCGGTTCTAGTTCATTATGAACTTCCCTCATCCCCTCACCGACCGTTATCACCTCGCGTCTCACCTGGCCCGGGGAGGGATGGCTGACGTCTACCTGGGGCTCGACAATTTGCTCGGCCGGAAGGTGGCCATCAAGGTTCTCCACGCCCAATTCTCCAACGACGAGGCGTTCGTCAAACGCTTTCGGCGGGAGGCCCAGGCGGCCGCCAACCTCACCCATCCCAACATCGTTGGCATTTACGACTGGGGCCAGGCGGGAAACACCTATTTCATCGTGATGGAGCTGGTCGATGGTCGCAGCCTCCGGGACGTGCTTCGCAGCGAAGGGGCCCTTCTTCCCCGACGGGCCGCGGAGATTGGAGCCGAGGTTGGGTCGGCGCTGTCAGCGGCCCATCGAGCGGGACTGGTCCACCGCGATGTCAAACCGGGCAACATTCTCCTGGCGGCCGACGGCACCGTGAAGGTGACCGATTTCGGCATTGCCCGTGCATGGGATGACTCCCTCGAGTTGACCCGTACCGGGGCGGTCATCGGTACCGCCACCTACTTCAGCCCCGAACAGGCGCAGGGGACGCCTGCAGACGAGCGGTCCGATGTGTATTCGCTTGGTGTGGTGCTCTACGAGATGCTGAGCGGCCGGCCGCCTTTCTCCGGCGATAGCCCGGTGGCGGTCGCCTACCAGCACGTCTCGGCCAACGCCCCGCCGCCTTCGTCGATCAACCCCGATGTGCCTCACGAGATTGACGCCGTGGTGATGCGCTCGCTCGAAAAAGACCCGGACTTTCGGTATCAGTCGGCGGACGAGATGAGAGCCGATCTGATGAGAGTGCTCGCCGGACAAGCCCCGGCGGTTAGCGCCGTTCCCCTTCCCGTGCCGGCGATGGCTGGTGCGGTTGAGGCCGCATCGGCGACCCGGATGATGGCGGCGCCGCCATCCCACTCTCCGGCCACCCAGACCATTCCCGCTCTAGACGACCGCCGACCCAGCCAGGTGCCGTTCATCCTCACTGCGTTCGGCCTCCTGGCTCTGCTGGCCGTCATGGTATTCCTGGTGTTCCAGATGGCAGCAGGAGGGCGCGTACCACCTCCGGAGGTGGTGGTTGTTCCCAACGTCATCGGCTTTACCGAGGAAGAGGCCTTGACTGCAATCCAGGAGGTTCGTTTGCGTGTCGACTTCCGCTCCGAGGCTTCAACCGAGGTCGAGGCCGGCAGGGTGATCCGTACTCAGCCGGAAGCCGGCACCGAATACGCCCCCAACCAGACGGTCCTGGTTTTCGTTTCGGCCGGCCAACGGCCGGCCACCGTCCCCTCCCTGGTGGGAAGGACCGAGGAAGACGCGCGTGACCTGATCAATGAAGCCGGGCTCGAAGTCGGGGAGATCAACTCGAGGCCCGACTCAGCTGCCGAGGCGGGAGTTGTCATCGAGCAGAGCCCGGTCGCCGGGGTCGAGGTAGCCCCGGGAAGTGTGGTCGACATCGTCGTGTCGGAAGGGCCTGATGAGTTTGCCCTCCCCGAACTCACCAACATCGAGGACTCGGCCGCTTTCACTCAACTCAACCAGTTGGACCTCACATGGGAAACGGTCGCCGAGGCTTCGGAGACGGTCCCGGCCGGAGTGGTAATCCGCACCCAGCCACCCGCCGGAACACCCGTCAAGGCTGGCGACACGATCACCGTTGTGGTGTCGAGCGGGGTAGCACAAATACCGGTTCCCGATCTGGCCGGGCTGACCTACGACCAGGCCAGTCAGCTGCTGGCCCAAAGGGGTCTCGAGATCGGGCCCAACCCGGGTTTCCTCTCCACCAACGAACCCAACCTGGATGGTCGGGTGGTTAGTCAAACCCCTCCCGCCGGAGCCGAGCTGGCGCCCGGTTCTACCGTCGAGGTGACGCTCGGGGTGTTCGAGCCGCCCACGACCACCACCTCCACCAGCGCCCCACCCCAACCCTGAGTGGAAAGCTACCGCCCGGTTGAAAAATCGGCGGTTAGAAAATTGGCAAGGAGCTTCTTGCCTTCAGTCGTCATCACACTCTCCGGATGGAACTGGACTCCCACCACCGGATGCTCGACGTGTCTGAGGCCTTGCACGACCCCGTCCTCACTCCATGCACATTCCTCCAGTTCGGGAGGTAGCGCAACGGCCGCCAACGAGTGGTAACGGGTGGCCGTAAACGGATTCTCCAAACCTCTAAAGACGCCGACGCCGTCATGCCGGATGGGGCTCGTCTTCCCGTGTCGGGGCTCGGGAGCCAGATCAACCTTGCCGCCATAGGCCACCGCGATGGCTTGATGGCCGAGGCAGACGCCCAATGTGGGTACGGTGGAACCGAAGGCTTCGACGTAGGCGACCGAGAAGCCTGCCTCCTCGGGGGTGCCCGGGCCCGGGGAGATCACCAACCGTTCGAAGCCCTCTTCCCCAGCACGCTCGGGAGACCATTGATCATTGCGGACCACTACCGGATCGGCTCCCAGTTCTCCGAGATACTGGACCAGGTTGTAGGTGAACGAGTCGTAGTTGTCGAGAACCAGGACCCGCATGCGATCTCAGCGGTAATTGGTGGTCATCAGAAATCCGGCGGCGATGGCCACGAGACCGCCGATCAGCCAGAGCTGGCTCCACTGGAAAATGAACCTCAACATGATTGCTACGACTCCCGCCCCCATGAGCCCCGCCATGACCAGCACATACCAGGAAGGGCTCGGCTCCTTGGCCTTGGCCTTGGTGGCGGTGGCTAGCGCCCCGACCATCGGCCGGCGGTTTTTCTTCGTTTTGCGGCGTTTTGACTCTGGCATGACGGCGCGACGCTAGTTACTTACGGTGATGTAATTCTCCACGGCTGTGGAAAGTCATGGGGATAACCGTTCATGCCTCTTCATACTCTTCACGGTTTGGAGGTGGGGACCATCTCTTCACGGCAATGTCTAGGCGGCAACAACTCGGCGGGATTGACCGCTTTCATCGTCACCTCAGCACCACACACGGTGCACCGGAAGTCCTGATCAACTTCGACAATGTCGTCCGGGTTGACATCGGGGGGCGGATTGGAAAGCAGGCGCAATATCCACACCGAGGCCGTCCAGATGGCCACCCCGATGGCGATGGCAATCAAGATCGTGCCCAAGCCCACCCGGTGTCGTCACACCCTTTCGATGATGGTGGCGTTCGCCATCCCGCCACCCTCGCACATGGTCTGCAGGCCGTAGCGGCCGCCGGTGCGTTCTAGCTCGTGAACCAGCGTGGTGAGGAGCCGGGCGCCGGAGGCGCCGAGCGGGTGGCCCAGAGCGATAGCACCACCGTTGACGTTGGTTCGGCGCCAGAGCACTTCGGGGTCGGTGCCGCCATGTTCCATTCGCCACGCCCCTACCACCGAGGCGAAAGCCTCGTTGACCTCGATCAGATCGATTTGGTCGATGTCGAGCCCTGCGCGGCCCAGCACCTTGGAGGTGGCCGGGATGGGACCGGTGAGCATGATGACCGCATCGACCCCGGCCAAAGCGAAGGAAACAAAGCGTGCGCGAGGCCTCAATCCGAGCTCTTTCGCTTTGGTCTCGCTCATGATCAATACGGCGGCGGCTCCGTCCGAGATCTGCGAGGAGTTGCCGGCGGTCACCATGCCGTCGGGCTTGAATGCGGGTTGCAGGGATCCGAGTTTCTCCAGGGTGGTGTCCCAGCGGATTCCCTCGTCCCTGGTGACCACTTCGTCGCCCTGTTCGCCGTGAACCGTGACGGGAACGATCTGCGAAAGGAACCGGCCCTCCTCGGTAGCTCGAGCGGCCCGCTGATGGGAATCCAGACCGATCTGGTCGAGGTTGGCCCGAGAGAGGCCCCACTTCTCGTTGATCATCTCCGCCGAGATGCCCTGTGGAACAAGACCGTGGCTGTAACGCTCGAGCATCATCGGACCGAAGGGCATCCCTGGCCCCTGCTGGGCGCTGACTCCCATCGGTACCCGGGTCATCGACTCGATCCCGGCGGCTATAACGACGTCGTAGGCGCCGGCGATCACTCCCTGGGCAGCGAAGTGAGCGGACTGTTGGGACGAACCGCACTGCCGGTCAACCGTGGTGCCGACCACTTCTTCGGGGAACCCGGCGGCGAGGGCGGCGTTGCGCCCGATGTTCCACGCCTGCTCGCCGACCTGGGAGACACAGCCCATGATCACGTCTTCGACCAGCGCGGGGTCGAGGCTGTTGCGTTCGATCAGGGCCTTCAACGGGATCGAGGCGAGGTCAACCGGATGGATGTCCTTGAACTTGCCGTTCCGGCGTGCCACCGGAGTCCGTATCGCATCGACAATCACCGCGTCTGTCATCAAAGACCTCCCTCGAACTCTTACCTAAGGTTACAGGTGGGGTATAACCCCCAAAATCAGCAACAGATTCCTAGGCGGCGCCGATCACTCTCACAACCAGTGGGGCCGACCGTCCCCGCAACTCGACTGTCCGACTGTTGAGGTTGGTCACGTCGAGCCCGGCCGCCACACACGCCTCGTCGCTGACCAGGATCTCACCCTGGCCCGCCAGGGAGGCCAATCGCCCGGTGACATTCACCGTGTCACCCAAAGCCGTCAGTTCGTACTTGGTTGTGCCTTCCACCCCGACCGTTCCGACAAAGGCTGCGCCGGTATGGAGTCCCGCCCCGATTGGAATCCATGGCTCGTCGGTTCCGTATCCGGTGGCCATCATCAGGTTTTGGGCCGCTCGAATCGCCGAGGCGGCATGGTTGGGGGTAAACACCGGGAAGTAGAACGCTCGCACTTCGTCCCCTACCGGACTATCGATGAAGGCGTCGCTCTCGACAAAGACCTCGTTGCTCGCCTTGTAGAAGCGCCTCATCAGTTGGGCGAAGGTGGTTGGGCCCATGACCTCGGCCAGTGCCGTAGAACCACGCACATCGGCGAAGAGGACGCTCAACTGGATCTCGGCTCCACCTGGATGCTCGGTCGACCAGACCTCGCAAGCATTACAGAAGTGAGGGTTGTAGCGAGCCGGTCGGCGCCCTGTCAGCTTGAGGACCGGACCGGCGATCCCACCGAGAGGTATCCGGCACAGCCTGCAACGAGGGTCGCCCGGAACATGTTTGAAGATCCTCCCCTTCTTGTAAAGGGGGCTGTCCGGGTTGGTCAGCATCTCCCGCCACATCGTCTCAACGTTTGAGCCCTGTTTCACAGTTTGCCCATTCGTGGAGACGATGGGACTCGAACCCACGACCCCCTGCTTGCAAAGCAGGTGCTCTTCCTAGCTGAGCTACGTCCCCGTCGATTCACAGTTAACAGACGTTCAATGGTAGGAGGCGCTGGTCGCCTGCCGACCATGTTCCGGCTCGTGCCGGTCTCCGCACGTTTTCGGGAGTCGCAAGCGTCGCAGTCCGAAGCGGTGGGCCGCGCTGGATCAGGCAACCACCGGGGGTGGGCATGCGGACCAGCTTGTCCGAGCTTCGCCGGGAGCACATTTCCTCTCTGCGATAGACTCCCAGTCCCTGTTTGGGCCCATAGCTCAGCCCGGTTAGAGCGCGTCCCTGATAAGGACGAGGTCCGTGGTTCAAGTCCACGTGGGCCCACAAGACACCGACTGTCAACGACGGTCCACCTTTGACCCCTCTTGGTCACGCAGCGTCGTCATTGGGGACTCTTCCCAGACCCATTCGGCGGCGGTGGCGAAGGCGACCCGATGGCTCGGATGCAACAAGAGCCCTACAACCCCGAATGCCGAAACAGGGGCGGCCGGTACCGTGTAGAAGGGCACGGACCGGACTCTCGATCAGCCCAGCTGACCCTGCGCGGGCTTCTACATCGCCCTCACCGCTCCAATACCCGGGCGTAGAAGCTCGCCAAACCTTTGGGACAAGGTGCAATTCTCGTGGTCATGTGCGTGCCACGAGGAATCGGTCATCGAAACGTGCCTAGGCCCGCTCTACTACCACCAACCTTGCTTTTTCGTCCAGCGCAACAGCAAGCCGCTGATCCCCACCATGACGGCGACCACCAGGAGCAGTTGGACTAGGTGGGTGGTCTGGTTGACGATCACATTCATGCCGTAGATCGAGGCCAACGCCGTGATGGGGAGCGTGACTGCGGCCAGGACCGCCAGCCGCTCCATCGCCACCGTCATCTTGGTCGCAGTCCTGGTCTGGTAATAGTCAATGACTCCGGCGAGGAAGTCGCGCTCATCGTCTCCAATATTGCGAACCCGTTCAAACCGATCCGACAAATCCGACATCAAGGCGCGATCATCAAAGGCCGGCAGGTCCGAAACCCCGGCCATCCTGGCAAACACCTGATGCGCCTGCCCGGCCATTGTGCTGATGGTGACAAGCTCGTGTCGCAGCAGAAACATGTGCTCGAGGAGCTCCTCCGGATGCCTGAGATCATCAACCATGACCTGGTGCTCGAGCAGAGCGATCCGGCTGGCGATCCCACTGAGCATGATGTGGTGCTCGCGGGACAGCGACGACATCAAGACGTGCGACAACTCCGAAGGCGTCTTCGGTAGAACCTCTCCCAGATCAAGGCGCCGGCGCAGCTCCTCTGTCTCCCGGCCGAGTTCGGCAGGGTCGACGTCGGGACTGTGGGGTCCATGCAGCGTGACCAGCGTGTCGTCGCGGATGAACTGCTCGAGCTGGAGCAGGTGGACGTGACCCGCCCGGCCGATCAGCGGTCGGTGCGTGAGAAGGAACCAATAGTCCCGAGTGCGGTGATACGAGGGGGAGATGACTCCGTTGCGTGCAGGCCTGGATCGAAGACTGGTCGAACCCGAAGTCGGCTAACAACTCGGCGGCGGCATCGTCACACGCTGGGAGGTCGACCCACAGGAAACCTCCGCGGCGCTGTCGCCATGACGCCAGGTCGTCTGCACCTCCGGTCTCCACCCCAGCGGGCGTGACGAAGCGAAGTCGCATGGCAGCCGCCGGGCCGTCAGTAGAGCTCGGGGACGAAGTTCTGCTCGGAGATGGGGGGACGGACATAACCGGTTTCCGACTGGCGCGGCGGCAGAGAGATCGGAGCGGGCGTTAGATCCTCATAGGGGATCATGCTGAGCAGGTGGTGCATCACGTTGAGCCGGGCCTTCTTCTTGTCGTCGGAGTTGACCACAAACCAGGGCGCCTGCTTGATGTCGGTGTGCCGGAACATCTCGTCCTTGGCCCGCGAATAGTCGACCCAGCGCGAACGCGACTCCAGATCCATGGGTGAAAGCTTCCACCGTCTGGTCGGATCCTTGATGCGGGCTTGAAATCGCCGTTCCTGCTCGGCGTCGGACACCGAGAACCAATATTTGATGATCATGATCCCGGAGCGGACGAGCATCCGTTCGAACTCGGGGCACGAGCGCAGGAACTCCTGATGCTCCTCCTCGGTGCAGAAGCCCATCACCCTCTCCACCCCCGCCCGGTTGTACCAACTGCGATCGAAGAGGACCATCTCTCCGGCCGCGGGCAGGTAGGCGATGTAGCGCTGGAAGTACCACTGGGTTCGTTCCCGATCGGTGGGGGCTGGCAGCGCCTCCACCCGACAAACCCGGGGACTCAGGCTTTCGGTGATCCGTTTGATCGTTCCGCCCTTGCCAGCGGCATCGCGGCCCTCGAAAAGCACCACCACCTTCAGGCCTTTTTCACGGATCCATTCCTGCAGCTTGACCATCTCGACGTTGAGCCGGGCGAGCTCGGCCTCATAGGCCGTGGTGGAGAGCTTGCCGCCATTGTCTTTGGCTCTCGCCTTGGCCTTGTCGTTGTCCTTGTCTTTGGCCTTGTCTTTGGCTTTGACCTTGGGCACCTTGGCAGGAGCGGTGATTACTCCGCCCGCGGCCTCGGCATTGTCGCCGTCGGTCTTGGCTCTCTTCTTGCCGTCGGCCATTTCGTGCTACCTGTCTGTTTGGCCCGGCTATCTAATCGCATCTCCGGTCTCTTTGTCGAAGAAATGGAGCTTGTCGGTCTCGATCTTCGTTGTGCCTTGGTAACAGGGGCGGCGGGCGACATCGGCGGGGCGGTGGCTCTCGGGCTAGCTGACGAAGGGTGCACGCTGGTGCTGGCCGACCATCCCTCGACGGGCGATCGTCTGGCCGAGCTTCGCCGGCAATGCCGTCGTTCGACCAAGGCCGCGACGGTCGAGTTTGATGTAGTCGACCACGCCGCGGTGACAGCGGCGCTGGCCATGGTCGATCAGATTCCGTCGCTCCTCTTCAACAATGCCGGTGTGCAGGGCGACTTCCTACCAGTGCAACTGCAGGACCCAGACGATGCTCGCCGGGTAATTGAGGTCAACGTGCTGGGAGCGATGAATGTGTTGACGGCCGTTGCCCGAGGGATGATCGCCGCCGGTCTCGAGGGCGCCATCGTCAACACTGCGTCGATGGCCGGAGTGAGTGGCGCGCCCAACATGCCGGCTTACAGTGCTTCCAAGGCGGCTGTGATTGGCCTCACGATGGCCGCGGCCAAGGACCTCGCGCCCCAGGGGATCAGGGTCAATGCAGTCTCGCCCGCCTTCATCGGGCCGGGCAGGATGTGGACCCGCCAGGTCGATGCCCAAGCAGGCGCCCGCTCCCAGTACTACGTCGGATCAAGCGATGATGTTGCCCAGCAGATGATTGCCCAGATTCCCTTGCGGCGTTACGGCAGCACGGCCGAAGTGGCTGCTTGCGTCAACTTCCTGCTCTCCGAGGAGTCGTCTTATCTGACCGGCGTGAACTTGGAGATCTCCGGAGGCGCCCGCTAAGCCAATGAACAGGGCGGGGTTCTCCTGCGTCCAGCGCTGCTCTGGAACGACATACGGGCGGAAGCCAATGCCGCGGGTCTGATCGAGGCCATGGGCGGGACTCGGACGTCGGTTGGGGGGATGCCTGAGCACCACCCACACAAATCCGCGAAGCCTCATTAGCCCGTCGCTCGCCGTCGCTCCCGTCGGGCTGCCTGCTGCGGGCGAACCGAGGTGTCAAGCCTGGTGCCGATCTCCTCGAAAGCCGGCCGCTCGCCCGGTTGATAGACGTCTACCGTCTCACGGATGGCAGCGATGTGATTGGGCGTCGATCCGCAATAGGGTCCAATGATGCGAATACAGGAACGAAGCGCGAGTTCGACACAGTCACCCATCTGACCTGGCCCGATCGGATAGGTCAGGCCGCCATCGGTCTGATAAAAGGGGATTCCGCAATTCGCCTTGGCGATCGTGATCGCACCGGGAACGGTTGCCTCTCTGTTCGGCTGGACAGCACGAGCGATCCCCGATGGGCGGATGAGTTTCGGGATGGGCGAACTGCTCATCGGTGGCGCCCATACGCCGCGGCGCAGTGAACGTCCCGATCCCCGCTGGGAGATCACCTTCCGAGTGGCCGACGTCCCGGCCTCGGCCGCCACGGCAACGGTTTGGGCGGAACGGTGCTCGTACCGCCCATGGACATCCCTATCGGCCAATTCGCCAAATTCTCCGATCCGGGCGGGGTGGCCTTCGCCATCGCCTCATTCGCCGCCCCGTTTGGGAGCGCCCTCGACCACTGAGGCCGACAATCGCTGACGCCTCGTAGACTTTGGCGGATGCGATATCGACCCCTTCTGATCGTCGCCGGCGCAGTGGCGGCGCTGCTGGCTGTCGCATTCTCCCGACGGGTGGAATTGTCCCGACCAGTTGAGTCGTGGGAGCCGGTGTCGCTGTCGTGAGGGTGTTGGTGCTGGCCGACGAAGACAACGAGCTAAGGGTTGCTCACATTCTCGCCGCCGAAAGAAGTGTGGACTCGGTTACGTATATGGGCACAGCGCGCTCGGCCACCCTTCAACGAGTCGAAGATCCAATGGGGTTTGACGTGGTGGTCGGACGGGGTCGGCGGTGCCTGGAGATCGCCGCGAAAATCGGTGGGGCGGCCGTTACTTCCGAACAGGTGGACTTGAGCCCCGCCCCAACCGTCTGTGGAGCCTCGCTTCTCGGCGCCGGCTTGGCGATGGCCGCCCGACTCGAATCACACGGTACCGAGGTAGAACGAGTCGCCATCGCCCATCCTGAAGGGCCCAATCTGGGAGGCATCACTATCGACTTTCCGAAGCCGGTCGGCCGGGCGAGCGCCACGGTCCTGGTCGAAGATCCGGTCGAGCTGGTAACGGCCGCCTCTCCCAATGGTTGGTCGGCGATCGTCGTGACTGCATCTGACCGTCAGCAGGCCGTGGTCGATGACCACCAGTTCCTGTCCGCTGTCTGCCTGGCGGCAGGCATTGCCCTTGTACCTCCAGCCGGAGTGGTGAGGGTGTGGGACTCGCCGAAGGCCTATCTCACCAGGGCCGAAGAAATGGGGCTCGTTGCCGCCGAGCGTCATCCCTAGACGCTTCATAAACCGGGTCCTCTCCGAGGGACCCGGATCTACCTGACTGGTTTTCTAGGGAACCGGGACCTCTTCGGTCGGCGTGTCGGCCGGGACGGTCTCCGTCTTTCCACCATTGGTGGTTGCCGTCGGCGCCCAACGCCGGGCCGGGGCGGTGGCCACGCTCACCGGAGCCAGGGACTCCTCGAGTACGACCACTTCAACTCCCCCAACCACGTCGGTCACCAAGTTGTACATCACCGCGGCCAGCGTCATCAAGCCAGTCGAGAGCACCGCCCACACCACGGAGCCAAACACCGCGGTCCTAAGGTACCGCTCGGTGTTGGCGAAGGGATTCTCCCCCTCATCGAGCAGAGTGATCTTCACGAGAACCTCGGTGATCTTGTCGGGGATGCCGGCGGCGGACAACACCGACCAAAACATGACGAGTCCGAGGACCAGGCCAATCGCCATAACGACATTGAGCAGGGCCGAGACCTTGAGGACCGTCCACGGGTCGATCTTGCGAATGATGCGGCGGACTCGCCGTACCGTGGTCATGAACCGTCAAGTGTACCGCCGGTGCCTGTTATGCCGGTGGTCACTCCTCTTCTTCGGGGGGAACAACCGTAAAGGCGGCCAGTTCGTTGTCGACGCCGACGTCCATCACCCTCACGCCCGTCGAGTGGCGCTGCTGCCTGCTGATCTTGTCCACCGGGGTTCTGATGCCGATCCCCGCCGAGGAGATCAGGAACACTTCGGTCCCCTTGCCGACACCCCGGGCCCCGACCATCTTGCCTCTCACCCTGGTCAGCTTGATCGCCTTCACCCCGATCCCTCCGCGGCCTTGGCCCCGGAACTGATCGATGGCGGTCCTCTTGCCATATCCATTGGAGGTGAGAAGGAGCACCTCCTCCCCGTCGGCCGAGGAGGAGGCAGCCACCACCTGATCGCCGGGTCGCAATCTGATCCCCCGTACCCCCTGAGTGGCACGACCCATCGGCCTCAGGTCAGCCTCGGGGAACCGGATCCCCTGTCCATCTTTGGTGAAGATCAGCAAATCGTTTTCGCCCTTGGTAGTTCGCACCGAAACGACCTCGTCGCCATCGTTGAGCTTGATCGCCACCAGTGTTTGGTTGCGGCTGTCATATTCGCGGAAGGCGGTCTTCTTGGCGGTGCCTTGCCTCGTCACGATGACCAGGTACTTGGAGGTTTCGTAGTCGCGGGTGTCGATGATCGCCTCGATCCGCTCCTCGGGCTGCAGTGGTAACACCGCCTGAGCGAGCACCCCTTTCGAGGTCCGCGCCTGGCGAGGAATCTCGTGCGCCTTCGCCCGGTGCACGAGGCCCTTGTTGGTGAAGAAAAGCAGATAGGCGTGGGCGGTGGTGTGGACCAGATGGGCGACGACGTCGTCACCGGTCACCTCGGCAGCCTTCACCCCTCTGCCCCCTCTCCCCTGGGTTCGGTAAGTGTTGACGGGAACCGACTTCACATACCCCGAGGCGGAGACGGTGACGATCAACTCGTCGTCGGCGATGAGATCTTCGAGGCTCATCTCGCCCTCGTCGGGGATGATCCGCGATCGCCGCGGCTGGGCGAATCTCTCCCTAATTTCGGACATGTCCTCCCGAATAATCGATCGCCGGCGGGTCGGATCCTTCAAGATCGCCTTGAGGTCTTTGATTAGATCATTCAGGTGGGCGAGCTCCTCTCGCAGCTTGTTGACCTCGAGCGTCGTCAGGCGACGCAGCGGCATATCAAGGATGGCGTTGGCCTGAATCTCAGACAGCGAGAAGCGGTCGATCAGCCTGGTACGGGCGTCAGCCGTGTCCGCCGAGGCGCGGATGAGAGCGACAATCTCATCGATGTTGTCGACGGCAACGATGAGCCCTTCCAGAATATGGGCCCGGCTTTCCGCCTCCGCCAAACGGAAGGCGGTCCGCCGCTCAATTACCTCCATCTGATGGTCGAGGTAGTGACCAATCATGTCGGCCAGGTTGAGAGTGCGGGGGACCCCATCCACCAGGGCCACCATGTTGACCCCGAACGTCTCCTGCAGCGGGGTGTTCTTGAGAAGCTGATTGAGGACCACCTGAGGGACGGCGTCTTTCTTGAGCTCGATGACGAGCCTGGTGCCCCGACGGTTGTCCGACTCGTTGCGGACGTCGGCAATTCCCGATAACCGCTTGTCGTCGACCAGGATGCGAATCTTTTCGATGACCCGCTCGATCGAAACCTGATAGGGCATCTCGGTGACGACGATGGCCACACGCCCCTTCCGGATCTCCTGCGGTTCGGCCACCGCTCGCATCCGTACCGACCCCCGTCCGGATGCCAAGGCCTCTTTGATCCCGGCGGTACCAACCAGATAACCTCCGGTGGGGAAGTCGGGTCCTTTGACGAATTGCATGAGCTCTTCGGAGTCGGCGTCGGGATGGTCGAGGGCGTGGATGCAGGCGTCGACCACCTCGCCCAGGTTGTGGGGAGCGATGTTGGTTGCCATCCCCACGGCGATACCTTGACTGCCGTTGACCAGCAGGTTGGGAAATCTGGCCGGAAGCACCGTGGGCTCCTCGAACTCCCCCGAGTAGTTTTCTGCAAAGTTGACGGTGTTCTCTCTGATCCCTTCGAGGAGGCGCATCGACAACTGCGTCAGACGGCACTCGGTGTAACGAGACGCGCCGGGAGGATCGTCAACCGTCCCGAAGTTTCCCTGAGGATCGATCAGGAGATGGCGAAGGGAAAAATCCTGGCCCATACGGACCAGAGCGTCGTAGATGGCTTGATCGCCATGGGGGTGATAATTGCCCATCACGTCTCCCACCACCTTCGAACACTTGCGGTGGGGGGTGGTGGGGCCGATGTTGTTCTCGAACATCGAATAGACGATTCGGCGCTGAACCGGTTTGAGCCCGTCTCGGACATCGGGCAGGGCACGAGCCACTATGACCGACATGGCGTAGTCAACGAATGACTGCTCCATTTCGGCGTTGATGTCGATGGCGCCGATCGACGGCTCTTCGTACTCGTTTTCGGGATTGGTGCGGTCGGTCATAGCTCAGATGTCGAGGAAGCGGATGTCTTTGGCGTTGTGCTGAATGAAGGCTTTTCGCTCGGCGACATCGTCTCCCATGAGGACGGAGAAGACTTCGTCGGCCCGGGCGGCATCCTCGACCTCAACCCTCAGCAGTGTCCGGGTTGCCGGATCCAAAGTTGTGACTCGCAATTCTTCGGCGTCCATCTCGCCCAGACCCTTGAAGCGGGTTGGTTTTACCTTGGGATGCTCCTTCCGAAACCCTTCCAGGGCGGCGGCATCACGCAGGTAATGAACCTTCGCTCCGACCTTCACCCGATAAAGGGGAGGTTGGGCCAGATATACGAACCCGGCTTCCATCAGACCCCTCATGTGTCGGTATAGGAAGGTGAGCAGGAGGGTCCTGATGTGGGATCCGTCGACGTCGGCGTCGGCCAGAAGTATCACCTTGTGGTAACGGGCCTTGGCGATGTCGAACTCGTCGCCGATCCCGGTGCCCACCGCGGTGATCAGGTCCAGGATCTCGGCGTTCTGCAGCGCTTTGGCGAGCCGCGCCTTCTCCACGTTGAGGATCTTCCCCCTGATGGGCAGCACCGCCTGGGTGATCGAGTTGCGACCCTGTTTGGCGGGCCCGGCCGCCGACTTTCCTTCGACGATGAACAGCTCGGCTTCGTCCGGATTGCGCGTGGAGCAGTCGGCCAGCTTGTCGGGAAGACCGCCCGACTCGAGTCCCGACTTGCGCCGGGTGAGGTCGCGGGCTTTGCGAGCAGCCTCCCGGGCTTTGGCGGCGTTGATGCACTTCTCCACGATGCGGCGACCTTCGGTCGAGTAACGCTCCAGCCATTCGGGCAAGAAGCGATTGAGCGTCTTCTCGACGTATGACCTGATCTCGGTGTTTCCCAGCTTGGTCTTGGTCTGTCCTTCGAACTGAGGCGTGCGGACCCGGACCGACAACACCGCCGTGAGCCCTTCGCGAATGTCTTCCCCGGTGAGATTTTCGTCCTTTTCCTTGAGCAGGCCCTTGGTCCGGGCAAAGGCGTTGACGGCGTTGGTGAGAGCCTTGCGAAAACCTTCCTCGAGGGTGCCGCCCTCGTGGGTGTTGATATTGTTGGCGAACGAGAGAACCGACTCGGTGTAACTTCCGGTCCATTGCATCGCCAACTCCAACTCGGAGTCTTCGCTCCGATCGACAATCTCGATGATGTGGGGATGGATGGGCTCTCTGGCCGCGTTGAGATGCTTCACGAAGTCAAGTAGGCCACCCTTGTAAGAAAAGGTGTCGCTGCGGGGATCCGACCGCTGGTCGGTCAAAATGATCTCGAGGCCGCGGTTGAGATAGGCGAGTTCTCGCAGCCGCGAGGCGACCGTGTCGTAGTCGAATTCGGTGGTGTCGACGAAAATGTCCGGGTCGGGCCAAAAGGTGATGGTGGTCCCGGTGTTCTTCTTCCACGGGCGGAGCTTTTCGACCCGTCCCTGGGCCCGGCCCCTTTCGAAGGTTTGCCCCCACACGTGTCCGTCCCGACGCACTTCTGCCTCGAGCCTGCTGGAAAGGGCGTTCACGACCGAAACACCGACTCCATGCAGACCGCCAGAAACGGTGTATGCACCCTGTTCGAACTTCCCTCCGGCGTGAAGGGTCGAAAGGACCGTGGTCAAAGCCGACTGTTTGGTCTTCCTATGCAGGTCGACCGGGATCCCCCGCCCGTTGTCCACCACTCGCACCCCCCCATTGTCGAGGAGGGTCACGTCGATATGGTCCGAGAATCCCGCCATGGCCTCGTCGACCGAGTTGTCGACAACCTCCCACACCAGGTGGTGCAAGCCCCGCGGCCCCGTCGAGCCGACGTACATCCCGGGGCGCTTTCGAACCGCTTCGAGACCCTCGAGGACGGTTATGTCACGAGCGTCGTAGGACGGGCTTCCGTTGGTCGCGGTCAAGTCAGCTCCAGGGCGAGAGGCGGCTTCGAGGCCCGCAGCGCGGACCCGATTGCATGGATGTAATTATACCCGCCGGAGGGGACAGAAAGTGGGTCCTGATATGCCTGTGAGCAACCGTTCGTCCCTACCATTTGGCGCGCCAATTCGGGTGGAAAATGTTGCGATCCGACCTCGGGGCTACTCCCTTGGAGGCGCCACCACTCTTACCGATTCCACTACGCCGGCCCCGATTTGAGCGTCAAGCCGGCGCATGAGCTCACCAACTCCATATCGCAGGACGGCGACCAATTGATGTGCCTTGGCTTCAACCACCAACTCGTGTTGGCGGATGTAGAGCGGGGTCGACTGTGCCGCCCAGGGCTCGCCGGCAATCTCCTCCCACCCCATTCGGAGAGCGGCTATCACCGACGGAGAGGGCATCTGGAGCGACTCCAGCATTCGCACCAGGACGTCTTCGAGTGGCTCCGGTTGGCTCATTCGATTTGGCCCGCTTCGATTTGGCCCGCGCCGACCCGCCACAATCGACCCGTAATCGGCACCTCCTCCGGTCGGGTGGTCGTGATCATGGTCTGGGCGACTGGTAGGGCGTCGGTGAGGGCCTTCGACCGGAAGGGATCAAGCTCCGAGTAGACGTCGTCCAACAGCAAGACCGCAGCCCCTCCCGATCGGGCCGAGATCGCCCGGTGGGTGGCAAGGCGCAGCGCCAGCGAAAGGGTGCGTTGCTCGCCCTGGCTCGCCTGGAATCGCGCCGGCCGACCCGCCAGCGAGATCTTCGGATCGTCCCGATGGGGGCCGATTCCTGTGGTCCTCCACTCCAGATCGACGCGGCGACGCCGGGCGAGAGCGGCTGTCATGCTGCTGATCCATTCTGCCGCCGGCACGGTGGGGTCGAGCGATCCTCCCCACTCCGAGTCGTAATCGAATCCGATCTCGAGCCGCTCGCCGGAGATCTGCCCGTAGACCTCGGGCAACCACTCGTCCAGCGCAGCAGCGGCCTGGGCGCGTCGTGCCATAACCCGCGCAGCCGCCTGTGCCAGGCGGGCGTCCCAAACATCGAGAGTGGTCTGGTCGCGCTCGCTCTGTTTCAGGAAGACATTCCGCTGACGGAGACCTCGCTCGAACTCGGCCTGATCGAGCGCAGCCGACGGCCAGAGTTGAACCGCGACCTCATCGAGCAAGGCCCTCCGACCGAGCGGTCCCGCCTTGATGAGATCGAGATCCTCGGGGAGAAAGGTGATGACCCGCAACTTCGCCAAAAGGTCCGCCGTCCTGGCCGGCCGCTTCTGATCTAAACGGACCCGGCGCCCGGCTTTGAGGTTCAGCTCAACTTCGATCATGCCCTTGTTGTCCACACGGCCAGCATCATCCAAATTGACCGTTTCACCCCTGAGGACCGCCGCCGGGGCGCCCGCTCGCACAAGGGCTTCGTCAGGCGCTCCTCGAAACGACCTGAGATTGCTCAGATAGCCGATCGCCTCGAGAAGGTTGGATTTACCGGCGCCGTTATTACCCACCAGGATGTTGACGCCGGGATCTGGTTCCCATCGGAGCTCCACATAGGATCGGAAGTCAGCCAGGGACAGCCAGGAGAGGATCATTCCCTTTGGAGTGTCTGTCCCGTCTTCAGATCCGCACGGGCATCAGAAGATAGAGGAAACCCCCTTCGCCGTTGCCGTCTAGCACACTGGCCTTCAAGCCATCGATCATCCTCAAGCGGACCTTGTCGCCTTCGATGGCCGACACACCTTCGGCCAGGTACCTCGGGTTAAAGGCGATAACGATTTCATCAGCACCCAGGAACTCGCCGTCGAGTTGCTCCACCTCGCCACCGACGTCCTGCCGGGTGACGTTGACCTCGATACCGTTGTTGCCGATCTTGAGGCGCACCGGGATATGGTCTTCAGCCACCAACACCACCCGACCCAGAGCTTCGAGGATGGCATCTCGCTCCATGACCACCTGCGATGGGTAACTGTCGGGTAGCAGCGACCGGTACTTCGGGAACGACCCTTCAATCAAACGAATCCGAAGGCTCCCCCGTTCGGACCAGAAAACCGCCTCCCTATCGGCCATACCGGCGGACACCTGCTTGGCGCCGATCGACCGGGACAACTCTCGCAGGCCCCGCGCCGGAACCAGGCCCTGGCCGACCCTGCCCATACCGGGCAGATCGCGGAGGGCTAACCGGTATGAGTCAGTCGCAACCAACCGAAGACCATCTTCGCCCGGCTCAAAGAGGACCCCGGTCAAAATCGGTCGAGCGGCATCGCTCGACGCCGCCACAACCACCTGGTTCAAGGCAGACGCTAGTTCGTCACCATTGACGTCGACCCCTTCCACCGAGGTCTCATCGAGCGTCGGGAAGTCATCGAGACTTAGGGCCCGAAGCGTGAAGCGGGGCCCGCGGCCTTGGATCTCGACATCCCCATCGCTGATTCCAATTGACACGACCCCCGGCGGCATCTTCCGCACTGCTTCGGTGAGCAAGCGTGCAGGAATCACGGCCTGTCCGTCTTCCAACACTTCGACCGGACCGGCGGTACGGATGGTTACCTCGAGATCGGTGCCGGTCACGGTAACTTTTCCCCCGGCTGCCTGACACAGCAAACCCTGCAACACGGGGAGCGCACTGCGGGCGGCCACGGCTCGATTAGCCCTGCTGAAGAGGTCGGCCAGGTCGTCACGTTCGCCACGGATTTTCACGACGGGTGTGTATCCCTTCTGTTTCTGTCTTGTTATTAAAGAGTAAGAGATCTAGTAGACCTTGTGGAGATGTGGGTAACGGTTAAAAACCGTCACCGCCACTAGCCGACTGCCTCCCCACCGTTATAGACAGGAAAGCACACAATCCCCAGTTGGTGACCGCTGGTTTGCGAAAGCGGTCCGGCGATGTTCATGTTCTCCTCAATTTTTGGGAGAGGCTGTGGACACGATCGAACACAGCCCGATCGCTCCTAATGACCCTTTTGACCTTTTCGATCGAGTGGATGACCGTCGTGTGGTCACGGTCTCCGAAGGCGCTTCCGATCTTGGGTAGTGACAGGTCGGTCAACTCCCGGCAGAGATACATGGCTACTTGCCGGCACATCACCAACGGTTGACGTCGACTGGCCCCTTCCACTTCGGTGACCGTAAATCCGAAAGCGTCGGCGGTGGCACGGATGATCTCAGCCGCAGTCGGACTCTTGCCCGATTGTCCGGGACGCATATCCCCAAGGACTTGTTCGGCCATCGCCAGGTCGATGTTGCGATGGGTAAGCGCAGCGAAGGCAGTCACCCGAGTGAGGGCGCCTTCCAACTCGCGGATGTTGTCGGCGACTGTGGCGGCGATGTATTCAAGGACCTCCACCGGCACCTGTTTGGGAGCGAACTCGGCGCCACGCTTGAGAATGGCGAGGCGGGTTTCTACGTCGGGAGGCTGGACGTCGGTAAGGAGTCCCCACTCAAACCGAGAGCGGAGCCGGTCCTCGACCGTGGCCAAGTTACGTGGATGCCGGTCGGAGGTGATGACTAGCTGTTTGCCATCCTGATGCAACGTGTTGAAAGTGTGGAAGAACTCCTCGAGTATCTGCTCCTTGCCCTCGAAGAACTGAACGTCGTCAAGCAACAGGACATCCGTCGAGCGGTAGCGATTCTTGAAATCGTCGACCCTCTTGCGCCGGATGCAATCGATGAAATCGTTGAGAAACTTCTCAGAGGTCACATAGCGGATGACGAGGCCGGGATAGAGCTCCTGGGCCAGGTGCCCGACCGCGTGGAGCAGGTGAGTCTTGCCGAGACCGGCTCCGCCAAAAATGAAGAGCGGGTTGTAGATCGTTCCGGGCTGCTCGGCTACCGCCATCGACGCGGCCCAGGCAAACCGGTTGGAGCTTCCAACGACAAAGTTTTCAAACTGATATCTGGAGACGAGAGCGGCGGGATTCATGTCGGTTTTCGGCTCCACCTCCACCAGGACGTTGGGGCGAGCGTCAGCCACTGGGAGGGTCGGTGTATCCAGCTGGTGATTGGAGCTGGCGAACATCAACGGCACACCGTCTTCAAAGACCTGGCGGAAGACCTGCTCGATCTGGTCGCCGTGTTTGTCACGGATCCATTGCAGGTGGAAGTCGCTTGGTGCGACCAACACGACCTTGTCGGGACCCATTTCGGGTTCCAAACGCGATAACCACTTTTGCCAATTGGCAGGCGACACCGACGCCCGCAATACCCGCTGAAATTCGTTCCAACGGTCCGGCCATCCATCAAGAGGCGGGACTCCTTGCACGGCTTGACCCTCCACGCTCGTGAGCCGACCGTTGGCTTTTCCACAAACCATTCCACAATGTGGATAGTCCTCCGAACGTCCTCCGGTCGGCTCAATCTCCCTCAGAACTCTGCCACAGAGCGCGTTCAGCCAAAGCAACACCGGGGGAAGTGGAGCCGACCGTGTTCCGTAGCGGCGAGCGATTATCAAATCTTCGTTAGCCGCCGTCAAGAGCGCGGAATCCGGCTTTGCTGACATCCCTGATCGGTGAATGAGCCTTTTAC
>JBQTHI010000030.1:0-21951 GCA_052390035.1 Actinomycetota bacterium
GTCTGGTCGGTTGCGTCGAATACCAACTCCAGGTCGTTGCACCCCCTGGTCACCACCCCGCTCGATGACTCTTCGGCGTCATCCACGCCGACCGCCACCGGCACCTCGATGGTTGCAGGGGCGGCCGTTGCCGCCAACGACAGAACCGCCACGGCTCCCACCAGCATGACGACAGAGAGGAGCCACCCGATCCGAATTAATCACCTCCCGCGGAGGACACCATAGATCGAACGGCGGGAGGCGGTCTAGATCAGGTCTTGTTCGCGAATCCCGAAAGATGGATGCCGGAGCCGGCAAAGGGCCAGCTTCTCGAGCTGGCGGATCCGCTCCCGAGTTAGGTTGAACTCCTCGCCGATCTCCTCGAGGGTCCGGGGCACCCCGTCGTAGAAGCCGTACCGAAGGGCGAGGATGCGGCCCTCACGCATCGGAAGCCGCTCGATCGAACGGCGGAGCGAGTCGGCCACGTCCAACTCCTCGGTGAGCTGGACCGGATCGGCGGCATCTTCGTCTTCTATGAAGTCCCCGAGCTGGGCCCCGTCCTCACCCACCGGCTGCTCGAGCGAGACGGTGTCAGCCACGCCCAGGGCGAGCTCGACCTTGTCGACGGTGACGCCGGCCTCCTCGGCGATCTCATCGGGGCGAGGATCCCGACCCAACTCGGCCTTGAGGCTGGCCTGGGCGGCGCGTACGGCGGCCAGGGTGTCGTGCAGATGAACCGGAATCCGTACGGTCCGCGACTTGTCGGCGATGGCGCGGGTGATGGCCTGGCGGATCCACCAGGTGGCGTAGGTGGAGAACTTGAAACCCTTCCGCCAGTCGAACTTCTCGACCGCACGGATCAGTCCGAGGTTGCCCTCCTGAATGAGATCGAGAAAGTCGATGCCGGAGGTGTTGGCGTAGCGGCGAGCGTTGGCCACCACCAGCCGCAGGTTGGCGGTGAGGAAGGCGTCTTTCCCCTCCCGGCCCTGGCGCTCTTTGCGGCGAAGCTCCAGTTCTTCTTTCTTGTCCTTGTAATCCCCGCGGGCGAGCCGCGCCCCGGCGTCTTCGCCGGTCTCGATGCGCTGGGCGAGCTCAACCTCCTGCTCGGCGGTGAGCAGGTCGTATTCACCGATGGCGGTGAGGTACTGCGAAACGAGGTCGGTGGTGAGCCGGCCACGCTCGTCGGTCAGTTTGCTTTGCAGCCGCTCGCGCCGAGCCTTCTCCGCGGCGCGGTCGCGGCTCGACTCAACGGTGGTCATGAAATCGAATCCTCCAGCGGGACGGGGGTGGGGCACTCTTCCCTGGGCGGTCCACTATGACATATAACCGCCCGTTTGTGAACCCCCAATTTTTGGGCCGGTTCTTTCGGCCTGCTTGGTCGGTTCATTAAGAAAAAACCCCTTGACAAATCCAACGGTTCCCGGCCACCTGATATTCCCTTTTAACGGCCACAACCCGGCACCCACTATGTTCCTGCCGATGACCAACCGGCTGGCGTCCTCCACCTCTCCTTACCTGCTCCAGCACGCCGAAAACCCGGTTGACTGGTTCGAATGGGGCGAGGAGGCCTTCGCCGAGGCGGCCCGGCGCGATGTCCCGGTGCTGTTATCGGTCGGCTACTCGTCGTGCCATTGGTGTCATGTAATGGCCCATGAGTCGTTCGAAGATGAACTGACTGCCGAGGAGATGAACCGCCGGTTCGTCAACATAAAGGTCGATCGGGAGGAACGGCCCGACGTCGATGAAATCTACATGGAGGCGGTTCAGGCCATGACCGGGCGGGGCGGTTGGCCGATGACTGTATGGCTGACACCGGAAGGTCGCCCGTTTTACGCCGGGACCTATTTCCCCAACGTCGACCGGCCGGGTCTTCCCTCGTTTGGAAGGGTGATGGCCGGGGTGACCGAGGCTTGGAACGAGCGTCGCCAGTCCGTTACCGACCAGGCCCACCGCATCACAACCTCCCTCGGCGCCGAGCTCGCCTCCGCACCGGCGATTCCCGACCGCCGGGCGATGATCCGTGCCTACGGGGTGATGGCCTCCACCTTCGACGACCTCCATGGTGGTTTCGGACCCGCCCCCAAGTTCCCCCAACAACCGGTGCTCGAATTCCTGCTTCGACTGCATGGCGACCAAGGTGCTCCGCGCACAGACGAGATGTTGGGTCGCACCCTGACGGCCATGGCCGGGGGCGGGATCCATGACCAGCTGGCGGGCGGATTCTCCCGCTATTCGGTCGACGACCATTGGCTCGTGCCCCACTTCGAGAAAATGCTCTATGACAACGCCCAACTTGCCCACCTGTACTTGTGGGCGGGGATCGAACTGGGACGGGCCGACCTCATCGATACCTGCCGGACGACCATTGACTACTTGCTTAACGACCTTCGTCATTTCGACGGCGGTTTCTATTCGGCCGAGGACGCCGACTCCGAAGGCGTCGAAGGCAGGTTCTATGTGTGGAGACATAATGAGTTCATGGCGGTCACGGGGGAAGATGGGCCGCTGGCGGCGGCGTTCTGGGGGGTGACGAAGGAGGGCAACTTTGAGGGCAGCAACATCCTCCACCGCGCCGCCCCACTCGCCGAGGTGACGGCCAGGTTGGAGGTCGACCCGATCGAGGCGGCTTCGGCGGTGGAACGGGCGCGGCTCCGCCTCTTGGAGGTCCGGTCCCATCGGATTCGTCCCGGTCTTGACGACAAAGTCGTCGCCGGCTGGAACGGCCTGGCAATCCGAGCGCTGGCCGAGGCCGGAGCCGCCCTCCACGAACCGCGGTACCTGGAGGCGGCGGGCGAGGCAGCCCGTTTTGTGCTCGAGCGGATGGCCAGCCCCCATGGTGGGCTGGTACGCGCCTGGGCCAAGGGCCGCCGTGGTCAGGTTCCCGGCTTTCTCGAAGATCACGCAGCCGTGGGGCTGGGGCTTCTGACGCTCTATTCGGCGACCGGCGAGCCCAGGTGGTTCGGAGCCGCCGAGCCCCTCATCCGGATGATCCCAACCCGATTCGGATCAGCCGACGGCGCCCTCTACAGCAGCCAGTCGAACGATCTCATCAAGCGCCCCCGCGATCTGTTCGACAATCCCTCGCCGTCGGGAAATTCGCTGGCGGCCGAGGCCATGCTCCTTCTCTCCCTCTACACCGGCGATCTCGACCTAAAGCAGTTGGCCGAGGCGGCGCTGAAGAGTGCCGGGATGCTGATCGAGCGCTACCCGACCGGCGCCGGCTACGCCCTCTCGCTCCTCGTCAGCCTCCACCGCGGCACGAAGGAGGTGGCCATAGTCGGACCCGACCTGTCCTCGTTGTCTTCGGTCTTCTGGAGTCGTTACCGGCCTCAGGTCGCGCTGGCCACCTCGCCGATCGGCGATGATCGGATCCCCCTGCTCGCAGGTCGAGGTCGGCCCGATCACAACCTCGCTTATGTATGTGAAGGGCTGGCCTGCCTGGCTCCGACCGAATCCCCGGAGGCGCTGGCAGCCTCGCTTGAAAGAATCTGAGCAACCAGCCACACGTAGGCGATCCAGATCAAATCGGCTACCAGCAGATGGACGAGTTGGATCCAGACAGGCGCTCCCAACCAGATGTTGAGCATGCCCAAGCCGATCTGTCCCACCACGAGCCATGTCAGCGCCGTTCTCGCCCTGCCACCTCGGGTGGCTCGCCAACGAACCAAGACCGCCGCGCCAATTACCACCAGCAGGGCCACCAGGGGATGGATGATTCTCAGCCGGGTCAGGAAATGTTCGCCGGTGGGCGAGAGGCCATGGCCCGATGGTGGATAGAGGCTGTCGGCGAGGGCGGTCACCGCTCCGGTGGCAGCGATGACCACCAATCCAACCGCCCCCCCGATCAACAATGCTCGTATGGGTCCCCGCCTCGTCAGCCGACCGCCACCGCTGAGGAACCAGAGGGTCAACGTGAGGGCGCCGAGCAGTAGAAATGTGTTGGTCAGGTGGAGCGGCACCGATATGGCTCGCGCCACCGAGCGATCGGTTCCCACCCATTCGAATAGCACGATGGCGGCGCCGATCAAAGCTTCGGCCAGCACGGCGACGCCGGCCAGCAGCGCCATCCGTCGCGACGGGTCCCCGGGAGAGCGAGTCTGCCAAACCCTCATGACCAACCAGGCGACCGTCAACAGGGTGATGCCTGAAACCACCCGGTGTCCGAATTCGATGGTGGTTGCCCCCTCGAGGGCAGGGACCAGTGTTCCCCGGCAAGCCGGCCACGATGGCCCACACCCGGCGCCCGAATGGGTGGCGCGCACCAACGCCCCGACGAGGATGGTGAGAACGGTCCACGCTAGAGCGAGGCGGGCCAGGCGCACGGTCGAGTCCACTTTTCGAGGTTAGGTGGGTTCACGCCGGGCCATAAGCTGTCGCTCCCAATGGTCATCCATGAAGACGTGCTTTCGGCGATCGGGGCCACCCCGCTCGTGCGGCTTGGTCGTGTCCACCCGCCCGGCAACCTGGTCGCCAAGCTCGAATACATGAATCCGGGGGGCTCGGTCAAAGAACGTATCGCGGTCGCCATGCTCGACGCGGCCGAGGCGGAAGGTTTGGTGCGCCCAGGTGGCACCATCATCGAACCGACCTCGGGGAACACCGGGGTGGGGCTGGCGATGGTGGGAGCGGTACGGGGATACCGGGTGATCTGCACCGTTCCCGACAAGGTTTCGGCGGAAAAGATCGACCTCCTGCGAGCCTATGGGGCGGAGGTGATCGTCACTCCCACCGAGTTGCTGCCCGACCATCCCGACTCCTACTACGGAGTGGCCCGCCGTCTGGCCAAAGAGATCGAGGGCGCCTTCCACCCCGATCAATACTCCAACCCCAACAACCCTCTGGCCCATTACCACACGACCGGTCCCGAGATCTGGGAGCAGACCTCGGGCCGGATCGGAGCCCTGGTGGCCGGGGTGGGCACCGGCGGAACCATCTCCGGGACGGCGCGATTCCTGAAGGAGATGAACCCTGCGATCGAGGTGGTGGGCGCCGATCCCGAGGGAAGCATCTTCACCGCAGATTCGCCGGCCGACGTGCATCAGTACCGGGTCGAAGGGGTGGGCGAGGACTTCTATCCGGAAACGGTCGATCTCGACCTGATCGACCGGTTCATCAAGGTTGATGATGCCCGTTCGTTTGCCATGACCAGGCTCCTCGCCCGGAAAGAGGGCCTGCTGGTTGGCGGGTCGTGCGGGTTGGCGGCGGAGGCGGCCCGCCAGGTCGCCACCGAGAACGAAGAACGCCTGGTGGTGGTGATCTTGCCTGACTCGGGCCGCGGTTACCTGTCCAAGGTGTTCAACGACGCCTGGATGAAGGCCAACGGCTTCTCGCTCAACCCCTAAATCCCCTGCGACCTTTGCGAACCCCGGGTTCCAGCAAACGAGATCATTGGCTGGAGCCCTGGGTTCGCAAAAGAAAAACGCCCGCACAACTCGTCGAGCCGTGAGAGAATCAGAGCTACCAGAGAAAGGAGGTGGTCCAAGTTGGGTAAAGCTTTTGGGACTCTGGAGGTGGCCGAGCGCTGAGCGGCGCCGGCCGTAAGCGCCGCTCCCTTCCCTCCGGAAGGCAGGTGGCGACTCCAAACTCGGACCACCGGGCTCTGGGATCTGCGGGTTTGGTCCCCTCGCAGCGACGTACCGTCGAAGCATTCCAGGGTTAATGGTTAGACGGGAGGACCCAGACGGGTCCTCCCGTCGCGTATGCCCCCAACCCGCGCTCCAGGTAAGGTGGAGGTGTCGAAATAGGTGTCGGGTGAAGGCCCTTGGTCGCCGTCCGCCGGTTCCAGGGTGATCCAGATCCGGGGGAAGTCGCTTCGCCGTACCCCGACCACCGCCTCGATCGAACCGGGGACGGTGAAGCTCCCCGCCGACACATGGCGTCCATCGGGAGCAGTCATCCAGATCTCGTAGAAATAGCCGTCGGGGGCAGGAAGAATCCCGGCCACCCGAATCCGCATCCTGGTGGTCCCATCCTCGACCCAGCCATCCACCACGGCCGACGATCCCGAAACCGGCCCGGTGGCGACCAACTCGAGGCGCCAGTCGGGATCCGCCGGACCCAGCAAGAAGAGTGCGGCCATGATCGCCGCCACAGCTGCTCCGGCGGCGATCGGAAGACGGCGCCTCCCAACCGACCTGGGTTGCAACGAGGGCGAGGCCTTCACTGTTGAGCCGATCCTGTCGCGCAGACCGGCCGGCGGTTCTTCCCAAAGGTCGCCATCGGCAAGCAGCGTTCGAAACCGGCTGATCACCGGTATCTCGGCTCGGCAACTGCCACAGCCGGCAAGATGGGCCTCGACCGCCTCCCGGTCGGTTCCCCCCAATAGAGCCGCTCTGGCCTCGTCACAGTTCATGCCGTGGCCTCCCCCAGATGAGAAAGCATGGCGGCGAGCCGTCGGTATGCCCGATGGGCACGACTCTTCACCGTCCCCACCGGCACCCCCAACCGGGCCGCCGTTTCCTCATGGGTGAAACCGAGATAGAAGGTTGATTGGATGACGTCGCGCTCCTCCTGGCTGAGTTGGTCGACGGCGCATCGAACCTGCCACGCCTCCCACATCCCTTCGAAGGATGGGGGGAGCGCCACGATCTCCGGATCGGTCAGTCGGTCGATCCGGTCGGCGCGATGACGGCGCTCACGGCGATAAACATCGACAGCCGCTCGTCGGGCGATCGAATAGAGCCAGGGGGCAGGTTCGCGTCCGATCTCAAAGGACCCGGCAGCTCGCCAGGCGGAGAGGAAGGTCTGTTGGGTAGCTTCTTCGGCGAGGATCCTGTCACCCAAAGACCGCAGGCAGACCGTGAATACCGCCTTGCCGTAGCGGTCGTACAGGGCGGTGGCGGCCTCCGAGTCGCCGCCAGCCAACCGCTTCATCAAGCGGACCGAGTCCATAGATCCGACTCTACGTTGCCGCTGGCTCCAGCGGTTCTGTCCGGTCTGACCCGGCTTGAGCTAATCGATGTTCAGCTGATCGATGAAGCCCGCGATGAAGTCGGTCAGCTCGGACCAGGTGTTACCTAGGGCCCACCAAAACATCGCCACCAACAGGATCAGGATGGTGGCGGTGGCAATCATGCGACGACGGTAGAAGCCCTGCTGATCGGGATCTTCGAGATAGGACCGTGCCGCCGGCGACAGGTGTGGGACCGGCGGTGGATTGATGGTGGTTACCCGATGCCTGGGTGGCTCGGGAGTGGTGGTAACCACGGTCGTACGCTTCAGATCGGAGGTTTCTGCGGCAAGGCTGGATAGTTCTTGGCTGACGGTGGTACGGATTCGTGCCGGTCTCGCCTCGAAGCCGGCCTTGCCGAGCATCGTCGACTCCTCGACTCCGAGGACCGCGGCGAGGGCCGCCACCGCACCCGCATCGGAGGGCTTGCTTCTCCCCTGCTCCCAAGAACGGATCGTCGCCGGTGACCGTCCGATCAGCTGCGCAACCCGGGCCTGGCTGAGACCAGCCTCTTCTCGACCGCGGCGAATCCAATCGCCGAAGGAAGCGGACATCGACCGAAGGTTAACCAGGGGCAGGATCACAGCCGGAACCCGGCTCCGGTCAGCCCCCGGCTTTGCGTTGGGCGTCCGCCACGGCAATTGCCGTCAGATTGACAACGTCCGAGACTTCGGCGTCGCGCTGTAAGACATGGATGGCCTTGCCGAGTCCGGACAGGATGGGCCCGATCACCTCGGCGTCGGCCAACCGGTTAAGCAGCTTGTAGGAGGCGTTGGCCGCGGTGAGGTTGGGGAATACGAGCACATTGGCCGCCCGATCCAGGGGACCGTTGGGACGACGGTTCTTGATCAGCTCGGAGACCACCGCGGTGTCGGCCTGCATCTCGCCATCAACGGGGATGTTGGGTCGCCGCTCCCGGAAAGCAGCGACGGCCATGCGTACCCGATCCGGTTCCGAACCTCCGGCGCTCCCAAAGTCGGAGTAGGAGATGAAAGCCACCCTCGGCTGACGGTTGAACTGCACCTGGGCGGTGTCTACCGCCGCTTCGGCGATTTCGACCAGCTGGTCGGCGGTCGGCTCGATGTTCACCGCACAGTCCGCGAAGAAGTATGGGGTGCCCTTCACCACGACGACGTATACCGAACTGACGATGGTACGGCCCGGTTCCATCGGCAACACGTGTAACGCAGGCCGGATCGTTTCCGGATAAAAGGTGGTCAGCCCGCCGAGAACGGCGTCGGCGGCACCCTCGCGCACCATCAGCGCGGCGAACATGTTGTGGTCCCTTACTTTGATCCGGGCCTCATCGAGGGTCATGCCCCGGTGACGGCGCAGCTCTTCCAGGGTGACGGCATACCGTTGCAGTGAGCTGACCTGGTTGGCGGGATCGATCAACTCGATCCCATCCAGGCTCATCCCCAGCTCCTCGGCCACTTCGCGGATCAGGCCCACATCACCGAGCAACACTGGCGAACCGATCCCCTCATCCCGCACCCGGCGGGCGGCGCGCATGATGCGAACGTCATCACCGTGCGGGTAGACCACGCGCATCGGCTGGGTCCGGGCGGCGGCTGTCGCCACACTGAGCAGGCCATGCGATGCTTGGAAACGGGCCCGCAACTGTTCGGAGTATTCGTGCACGTCGGCCAGGGGCTTGCCGGCCAGACCCTCCTTGGTCGCCGCCTCCGCCACCGCCGGTGCCACGGTCCACAACACCCGGCTATCGAATGGTTTGGGAATCAAATAATCACGCCCGAACCCGAGCCGGTCGACTTGATATGCCTTGAGCACACCATCCGGGACGGGTTGGCGGGCCAGCTCGGCCAGGGCGCGGGCGGCCGCCACCTTCATCCCTTCGGAGACGCCGGTGGCGCGCACATCGAGCGCTCCTCGAAAAATGAAGGGAAAGCCGAGACCATTGTTCACCTGATTCGGATAATCGCTGCGACCGGTCGCCACGATGGCATCTGGTCGGGCCCGAACCGCAACCTCGTAGGAGATCTCGGGGTCAGGGTTGGCAAGGGCGAAGATCAAAGGCGAAGGAGACATTGCCTTGATCATCTCCTCGGTCACCGTCCCGGCGACCGACACCCCGACGAACGCATCGGCGTCGATCAAGGCTTCACCCAGCGACCTCTTGTCGGTTTGCTGGGCGAACTCGGCCTTGATCGGGGTCAGATCATCCCGTCCAGCGTGGACCACGCCCCGACTGTCGACCATAAGAGTGTTCTGCGGTCGGACCCCCAAGTGATGAAAGAACCGAGCGGTGGCAATACCTGCCGCCCCCGCCCCGCTGAAAACCACCCGCATCTCATCGATCGACTTGTTGACCAACTCGACCGCGTTGAGGAATGCGGCCCCGGCGATGATCGCGGTGCCGTGTTGATCGTCATGGAAGACTGGAATGCGAAGACGGCGACGAAGCTCCGACTCGATGTAGAAGCAGTCCGGGGCGCTGATGTCTTCGAGGTTGATGCCGCCAACCGTTGGTTCGAGCATCTCGCAGAATCGGATCACCTCGTCAGCATTGGAGGCTGCGATCTCCAGGTCGAAGACATCGATGTCGGCAAACCGCTTGAAGAGGACTGCTTTGCCCTCCATGACCGGTTTGCCGGCGAGCGGCCCGATGTTGCCGAGGCCGAGTACGGCCGTGCCGTTGGAGACCACCGCCACCAGGTTTCCCCGGTTGGTGAATCGGAACGCTGCCTCCGGGTCGCGGGCAATCACCCGGCATGGCTCGGCCACTCCGGGCGTGTAGGCAAGTGATAGGTCCGATTGGGTGGCGGTGGGTTTGGTCGGCCGGACCGCAACCTTCCCGGGCCGGGGGTTTTCGTGATAATGCAGGGCTTCGCTGAACGGAGCGCGTTCGGCCATGATGCCCGGCACCCTACACGCTCGCCTCCGTCTCCCTCCGGGTTCCATCAAGCGCTGGGACATGCGAAAATTGGAGGAGATGGCGAGCAGCAATGGCCGCGAGGACGGCTACAAGGTGATGCAGGGGTGGCGGGTTGGTCACTCTCCCGACGAAGCGACGACCCGTAGCGGACTGTTGGTCCCGGTCGGGACCAAGGACGGCAACGACGCCCTCTCCCTCATCGACGTGCACACCGGACAACGTTTCTGGGCGGTCCCTTCGGGTGCCTGGCGCTTCATCTGGCCACCCACCGGGCGACCCGTGGTAGCGGTGCGGGAGTCCCAGATCATTGCCGAAGAAGAGATGTCCCACGTCGCCGGCGACGGTCAATACCTGTGACGCTTCTTATATGTCGGCGTGGTTTGCCTTGGCGCCGCACCGTTGACACTGAATGACGACGCAACCAGAAACCAGACGGGGTCGGCAGCGACGCCGGCTGACCGCCACCGTCACCGATCTCGGGGTTGCCCGTCAGAAGGCATTGCTGGTCGGGGTGATCACCGGCGGAGTGTCCACTGCCGAGGCTGAGCGATCGCTCGAAGAGCTGGCCCTGCTGGTGGATACCGCCGGCGCCGATCCGGTCGAGTCGGAGTTGGTCAAGCGCGACTCGATCGACCCGGGCCTCTATATAGGTTCGGGCAAGGTCGGTGAGCTGGCCGGCCTGGCCAAGTCGGCCGATATCGACACCGTCGTGTTTGACAACTCGCTTACCCCCGCCCAACAGCGCAATCTTCAGCGACATTTCGAATGTGACGTGGTCGACCGCGAAGCGCTGATCCTCGACATCTTTGCTCAACACGCCTCCAGCAGGGCTGGTGCCATTCAGGTGGAACTGGCCCTGCTCCGCTACAACCTGCCCCGCCTGCGAGGAAAGGGGATCTCGCTCTCCCAGCAGACCGGCGGCATCGGGGCCAAGCGGGGACCGGGCGAGACCAAGCTCGAGACCGATCGCAGAAGGATCGAACACCGCATCTCCCGGCTCGAAAAGGAGCTGGACGACCTCTCCCGGATCCGCCGAACCCAGACCAAGGCCCGCAAGCGGGCACAGACACCGGTGGTATCGCTGGTCGGCTACACCAACGCCGGCAAGTCCACCCTCCTCAACCGGCTCACCGAGGCCGGGGTGCTGGCCGAAGACCAGCTGTTCTCGACCCTCGACTCCACCGTTCGCAAGTTTGTCCTCCCCGATGGTCGCACCATCCTTCTGTCGGATACGGTCGGGTTTGTCCGGCGGCTCCCCCATCAACTGATCGAAGCCTTTCGCTCCACCCTCGACGAGGTGCGGGAAGCCAGTCTTCTCCTTCATCTGGTGGACGCCTCCGACGCCCAGCCTGAGCGACAGATCGAGGCCGTACATAACGTGCTCGACGAGATCGGAGTTCGTCAGATCCCTGAACTCCTGGTCCTCAATAAGGCAGACCTGGCCGATCAGACCAATCTTCAGCGGCTGAGCAATCTTCACCCGGAGGCGGTGGCCGTGTCGGCTCTTACCGGCACAGGAGTGGTGGAGTTGGGCGAGGCCATCGCCGATGCCCTCACCGCCGATCTTGCCACGGTTCGGCTAGAGGTCCCCTACGCCCGTGGCGACGTGGTGGCCGCTGCTCATCAGGAAGGCGAGGTGATCGCCGAAAAGCACGACGAGCGAGGCACCATTCTCGAAGTTCGCCTCCCCCGAGCGAGAATCGCTTTCTTCTCCGATTTCCGTTCTGGCGACGGTTGACCCGCCATAGGTCGGTCAACCGTCACGAGAATGTGAGGCTCGACTAGCCAGCAACGCGACCCCGACTATCCCGGCCTCGTTGCGAAGCGTCGCCGGAACGGTCTTCACGTCCAATCGAAGATGTTTGCCCCAACGGTCGAATTCGCGGGATACGCCTCCCCCGAGGATGAACAGGTCGGGGGAAAGGAGCCGCTCGATGTGCTCGAGTAGGCGGTCGACCCTTTTGCCCCAGACTTTCCACGAGAGATGCTCTTCGTCCCGAACGCTGGCGGCGGCCCATGATTCGACTGGGGAGTGGCCCCGCAGCTCGAGGTGCCCGAACTCGGTGTTAGGAATGAGCACCCCTCGGTGGAAGACCGCCGAGCCGATGCCGGTCCCAAAGGTCAGCACAACGACGGTCCCATCTTTTTCTCTCCCCGCACCGAACGCCATCTCGGCCACCCCTGCGGCGTCGGCGTCGTTGGCCACCATCACCGGCCGTCCGGTGGTGGCGGTGAAGAGGGTATCGACGTCCTCGCCGATCCACGACTCGTCGACATTGGAGGCACTGAGCGCCACACCTTTTTTGATAATGGCAGGGAATGTGCATCCGACCGGGCCCGAGTATGCAAAGTGGGTCACCATTTCCTTGACCACGGAAGCGACTGCTCGGGGGGTGGATGGATCGGGCGTGTCGATGCGATGCCGTTGGGAGAGAAGCGATCCGTCATCGGGGTCGACCAGGTTGGCCTTGATGCCCGAGCCACCGATGTCAATGCCCAGAACCGCACTCACCCCACGAGGATAAGCCGGAGAGCACTCGGTAGGCTCGCTCTCAATGGAACGAGCACAGATCGGACTGATCGGCCTGGCGACGATGGGTCAGAATCTGGCGCTCAATCTGGCGGATCATGGCTTCCCGGTCCTGGTCTACAACCGGACGGCCGCCGTTACCAGGTCGTTTCAGGCCGGTCCGGGCAGCCGGCCGGACATGTCAGCGACCGAAGACCTCGACTCGTTCGTGGCGCTGCTCGATTCGCCCCGACGGATCATCGTCATGGTCAAGGCAGGTGACCCTGTCGACCAGACCCTGAACGCCCTCCTCGATCGGTTGGAACCGGGCGACGTCGTCGTGGACGGTGGGAACAGCCATTGGCGGGACACGGAACGCCGTCTCGCCCGCGCCAACGAAAGGGGAGTAAGCCTTATTGGAGCCGGCATTTCCGGTGGCGAGGAAGGAGCGCGCCACGGTCCGTCGATCATGCCCGGCGGAGACCCGGCCGGTTGGCCGATGGTCGATGAGATGCTCACCGCCATTGCCGCTCGAACGCCATCCGGCGAGCCGTGCTGTGCGTGGATCGGCACCGGTGGCTCCGGGCATTTCATCAAGATGGTGCACAACGGCATCGAATACGCCGACATGCAGTCCATCGCCGAGGCTTATCACCTGCTGACGGCTTCGGGGATGGCGGCCAAAGAAGTGGCGTCGGCCTTCCGCCGATTTAATCAGGGGCCACTTGATTCGTATCTAATCGAGATCACCGCTCAAATCCTCGAGCGACTCGACGACGACGGTCGCCCGTTGGTCGACAAGGTGCTCGACTCGGCCGGGCAGAAGGGCACCGGCAAATGGACCGTGGATAGTGCTCTCGAACTCGGGCAGCCGACCACGATCATCGCCGAAGCGGTATTCGCCCGAATGATGTCGGCTCGCAAGGAGGAGCGGATGCGTGCCGCTTCACTTCTCCGCGGGCCCACCGCGAAGGTCAAGGTCAGAGAGGAGGATGTCGCCGCCGGCCTTTACGCCTCGAAGATCGCCTGTTACGCCCAGGGCTTCATGTTGATCAGCGCGGCTTCAGATGAATATGAATGGAGCCTCGAGCCGGCCCGGATCCCCCCCTTGTGGAGAGCGGGGTGCATCATCAGGGCCCGGATGCTCGACGACATCACCGCCGCCTTTCGTGGTAATCCGGCGCTGACCAACCTGATGCTCGACGACCGGCTGGCAGCCGATCTCGAATCGAACCAGGACGGTTGGCGCCGAACGGTGGCTGGCGCGGTCGAGTCCGGCATTCCGGTGCCGGCGTTTTCGAGCGCCCTGGCCTTCTATGACTCGTATCGGTCGGCGCGCCTGCCCGCCAACCTCATCCAGGCCCAACGAGACCTGTTCGGCGCCCACACCTACGAACGCATCGACCGGCCCCGCGGAGAGTACATCCATACCGATTGGTAGGCCTGGGTTACCACGAACCCAGGGGTCCGGAAACCCAGGGTCCGGAACGAACCCAGGGGTCCGGAAACCCAGGGTTCCAGCCCATGAAATGATTGGCTACAGCCCCAGGTTGGCCGCTATTCGGGTGGCGGACTCAGCGAACATCGCCAGGTCGCTGTTCGTGTGGCAGGGTCTGCGAACATCGCTTGCCGCTGTTCGAGGACCGTTGCCACCTGCCCGGCTACTGTTTCGGGTCGCTGTTTTAGATCGTGCCACGTGATCCGCATCAGAAGCCAGGTGTGAACCGCACATTCGCGATCGCGCCGGCGATCGTCCTCCATGGCAGCTAGGGCCGAATGCCAGCGTCGCGAATCCCACTCCAGAGCAAATCGTGCGAAGGGATATGCGTCATCGAAGCGTCGATCGGGGTCCCACGGGATCGGGAATTGGGGAATCGGCTCCTCGACTCCATGTGTCTGCAACACCCGATGCCCGAGACGCTCCAGTTGGGTAGCCGTCACCATGAACCCGTTCCCCCTTATTGACAGCACCGCACGCAGTTTCTGCGTACCTGGCCTTCCCCGTCGTGCCACTTCCTCGAAGGTCGTGCGGAGCCGCTCATAACTATCAAGTCGGTCCGAGAGGACCGAGTCGACTACGCGCTCCAGATGGGCCGGGTGCAGGTCTGCCGCAAGGTCGACGAGGGTGCGGGGACTGGTGGTCACGGCCAGGCCATCGATGACGGTGCGGTGTTGGGGTGCTAAGTCGAGGGATCTTCGAACAATGACACCGGGGAACTCGTGCGTGGTCCTGTGGTGCACTACCACGGTGGGCTCCCCGCGACGGAGGTATGGGAGGCGATGGAGTTGGGCGGCCGACAGGTGAGAAACCGTGGCGTCCGGCAATGCCAACACCGCACCACGGAGGGTTTCTATGTCGCCCGGGAGATGGATGGCCTGGTAGACCCCGGTAAGGATCTGGGTAAGAGAGCCGATTCGAAGGGCATGAGCGATGAACCCATCAGTGAGGCCCAATTCGAGAATCTGGGCACGGGTGATGTATCCCCCGTGAGCCGCCGATTTCTGCACCACCTGGGCCAGACCCGCCACCCACTCACTATGGAGTTTTGGGCGACTGTGCGCAATACCCCCTACCGGCGACCTTCGGTTCGCACCGTCGGTTGCAGCCCAAAACCTGGGGCTGTAACCGACGATATCGTTGGCTGGAACCCTGGGACGTAAATACCTTCTGCATCCGCGGGCGACTCTGAGATGGAAGTGGACAAGAGGCTTGTGACCAGGGAAAATGTCCCTCGCTGGGTTGCCCTTGGCCGCAGGAGCCGGGCCCGCTTGCGGCGTGAATCGGGTTCAGGGCTTTGTTTGGCGCGACGATTTTCATTCATCGCGGGTGCCGATGCAGTCGGCATGTGGTGCTGGGTTCGGGGTCTAGACTCGTCCGCTTCCCCCTACCAGAGGCCTTTCATCGTGTCCGAGAGTTCGTACCGGCTACCCCGCAGCGTCGTCCCGCATCGCTACGAGATCACTCTCGAACCCGACCTGGCGGGGGCCTCGTTCGCCGGTCGCGAAACGGTGCACGTCGAGGTCACCGAGCCGGTCACCGAGCTGATCCTCAACGCCCACGAAATCGAGATCAAGAGCGCGCGGCTTCACTCGGCCGAGCGCACCCTCGATGGCAAGCCGGAGCTCATAACAGCCGACCAGCGTGCCCGAATCTCCTTTGACCGGGTGGTCGAGCCGGGCGACTGGCAGCTCGAGTTGGAGTTCTCGGGCGGTCTCAACGATCAACTGGTCGGCTTCTACAAGTCGACTTTCACCGACCTGGACGGGGTTGAGCAGGCCATCGCCACCACCCAGTTCGAGGCGACCGACGCACGGCGGGCCTTCCCCTGTTGGGACGAGCCCGACATGAAAGCGGTGTTCTCGATCACATTGGTGGTCCCGGACGACCTCCTGGCGGTGTCCAACAGCCCCGAGATCGAGCGCAAGCCAGCGGGTCCTGGCAAGGTGGCGGTGACGTTCGCCGACACGATGAAGATGTCGACCTATCTCGTCGCCTTCGTGGTCGGCCCCTTCGAAGCCACCGACCCCGCCGATGTTGACGGTGTACCCGTGCGAATCATCGCCCCCCGGGGCAAGCTCGGACTCGGCACTTTCGCGATGGAATGCGCCCAGTTCGCACTTCGCTATTTGCGCGACTACTACGGAATCCCTTATCCCGGGTTGAAGGTCGATCACATCGCCATCCCCGATTTTGCATTCGGGGCGATGGAGAACCTCGGTTGCATCACCTACCGGGAAACTGCGCTGCTGGTCGACCCGGAAACCGCCAGCCAATCAGAACTCCTCCGTGTCTTGGATGTCATCGGACACGAGCTGGCCCACATGTGGTTCGGGGATCTCGTCACCATGAGATGGTGGGACGGGATATGGCTGAACGAAGCCTTCGCCTCGTTCATGGAATACAAGTCAACTGATGCCATGCGACCCGAGTGGAAACGTTGGCTCTCGTTCGCGGCGGTGGAACGACCGTGGGCCCTACGAGTAGACAGCCTTCAAAACACGAGACCAGTGGAATACGAGGTTGGCTCCCCGGACGAAGCCAACGAGATGTTCGATGCCCTCACCTACGGCAAAGGCTCTTCGGTTTTGCGGATGATCGAGCAGTTCATCGGAGAGGAATCCTTCCGCCAGGGGGTAGGCACCTACCTCCGCCGCCACGCCTATCAGAACACGGTCACCGCCGACCTGTGGACCGGTCTCGATGGGGCGTCAGGTCAGCCCGTGGGGCAGATCATGGACAGCTGGATACTCCAACGGGGTTATCCGCTGTTGGAGGCTGCTCGTAGCCCGCAAGGCCTACGCCTGACCCAACGCCGCTACCTGACCACTCCTGATGAGTCCGACCAGACGCTGTGGCAAATACCCGTTCAAGTTCGGATTGCCAGCACCAGCGGACTCTTCGAGCACAAGGCGCTGCTCACTGAATCGGAGAGCTCAGTCGAGGTCGGCAGCTTCGATCTGGCGGTAGCCAACGCTGGTGGTCATGGTTTCTACCGAGTGCTCTACGCACCGGAGCTGGCAGACGCACTAATACGCAACCTGTCCAATCTGGAGGACCTGGAGCGGTACGTTCTGATTGATGACGCCTGGGCGTTCGTTGAGTCGGGCGAGATGTCGGCTCCAGACTTCATGAAGTTGGCCGAGGCCTACCAGGGCGAGTCCGAGCCTGACATCTGGGCCGCGGTGCTGCGAGGAGCGGCGGCCATCAGCCATCATCTAGTTGAAGACCAATATCGCTTCGACTTCGCCGGATGGGTTGGAAGCCTGATCGGTCCGGCCTTCGCCAAGTTGGGCTGGGAGCCGCTGGGGGGAGAATCCGACCTCGTGCGCCGTCTGCGGGGCCAGATGATCGGCGCCCTTGGCCGGCTTGCCGACGATCCGGAAACGATCTCTCGTTGCCGTGAACTGGTCGAACTCGCTCTCGACGATCCGCGGTCAATGGACCCCGAAATCGCCAGGGCGGCGCTGTTTGTCACAGCCTCTCACGGGGAGGAGTCGAACTACCGCCGCTTCTTTGACATGTACGGGAAGACCACAGCTCCCCACGAGCAGCAACGACTCCTGCAGGCCCTAGCCGCCTTCGACCATCCGGATTTAGCGGTCGAGACCGTTGTGGCCAGCCTCGACGGGCGGATTCGCACGCAAGACTCGGCCTGGGTGATCGGGGCCACTCTGGGTAATCGGGTTCACGGTGCTCGTGCCTGGGAGCAGGTGCGGCGAAGCTGGGACACCTTCGTAAAGCTGCCGACGATGACCCAGCGACGGATGATCGAAGGCCTGCCGGCGCTATCCCGCCCCGAGGTCGCGACCGAGATTGAGGGATTCTTCGCCGAAACCCGGTTGCCTCATGCGGTCAAGACCGTCGCCCAGAGCCTCGAACGTCTGGCGGCCAACGTCAAGCTGAGGGAACACCAGACCCAGACAGTCGCTCGGTTTTTCGCGAAACCCTGATATTTACTGCAACTCGACGCTGGCTCCGGCACCTTCCAGTTGAGCCTTGGCCTTCTCGGCGGTGGCCTTGTCGACGTTCTCCAGGACCGGCTTGGGGGCGCTGTCCACGAGTTCCTTCGCCTCCCTAAGGCCGAGGCTGGTGAGGCTCCGCACCTCTTTGATTACCTGAATCTTCTGCTCACCGGCGCCGGTCAGCATGACGGTGAACTCGTCCTTTTCCTCCTCGACGGGGGCGGCGGTCCCGCCTCCGGCCGGAGCGGCAGCCATCGCCATCGGCGCAGCTGCGGTCACCTCGAATCGGTCCTCGAACGCATCAAGGAACTCTTTCAGCTCGAGCACGGTCATCGTCTCGAACACTTCGAGTAGCTGCGGGGTTGACATCTTGGCCATGGCGGTCTCCTTCGGATTGTCTTTCTCGTTCTGGCTGGTCAGGCGGCCGACTTCTTGTCCAACAGCTGTCCGAACATCGAGGCGGCATTGCGGTTGAGGGCGATGAACAGCGCGGCGGCTTTGGCCATGGGGGCCTGTATTCCCGAGGCCAGCTTCGCCAGCAACACCTCGCGGGGCTCGATCGAGGCAAGGCGGGTCACCTGCTCGGGTGCCAATAGCACCTCCCCGAGCAGCCCACCTTTGAGTACCAACCGGTCAGTTTCGGCGCTGAAGTCCCTCAGGGCCTTGGCGGTGGCGGCGGCATCCCGGTGGGCGAAGGTGAGAGCCGTCGGGCCGACCAGTTGGTCGTCGATCCCGCTCAGCCCGAGCTCCCCCGCCGCCCGGCGAGCAAGGGTCATCTTGACCACTCTGTAGTCGGCCCCCGTCTTGCGAAGGTTTCGACGAAGGGCGGCGAGCTGTTTGACCGTCAGGCCCCGATATTCAGTGATGAATACCGCCTGAGCCTCCTGCAACCACCCTTTGATGTCGGCAACTGCTTGGACCTTCTCGGGTCGGCGCATTCGACTTCCTCCTGATATCTAAAAGCCTCCTCGATCAAGACGAAGAGGCTCTGGGAGCAGCGCCTGCGCTGGATTTGTGTCCTGTTTGGGAAACCAGCGGTCTTTGGCCGAGATGGATTGACCATCAGGATAATGCGATTAGGGAATCGCGAGCAAAGCGACTCAGGCCGCGGAAATGTCTGGAAGTTTTTACCTGGACATTTGCCACCGGGTGCTGCCACACTGGTCCGTAGCTGGTATTGATAACTGGACGGATTTTGAGAACAGGGGGGTCGCCGGTGTCACGGCGGGTTACCTGACCGCCCCCGCCGACCCTGGTATCCGAGGTGATGGCGGCGGAGAGGCCGGTGTCCGCGGACCTACCCTGCGGATGCAGATGGACGAGCGGCCGCTCCGCCCGATGGTGGACCTGGCAACCGACAACCATCGCCGGTCACCGGGAACCGGCAACCCCCCTACCTCTAACAAGAGAAAGCGCCCCGCAGGGGCGCTTTCTCTTTGCTCATTTCGTTCAGCTCAACGAGCGAGAGCGCTTAGATCCTCGACGCGGCCCACGTCCACCTTTATCCCGGGTCCCATCGTCGATGATACGACTAACTGCCTGAGGTACCGGCCCTTGGCTGAGGCGGGCTTCACCCTGGCGATCTCCGCCGATATTGCAGCTAGGTTGTCGATTAGTTGGGAAGCCTCGAATGAGGCCTTCCCGACCGGAACGTGCACGTTGCCAAAACGGTCATTTCGGTACTCGATGCGGCCGGCTTTGAACTCGCCGACGGCCTTGGCCACGTCGGGTGTCACGGTGCCCGCTTTGGGGTTGGGCATGAGTCCCCGAGGCCCCAGGATCCGACCCAGCTTTCCTACCTCAGCCATCATGTCGGGAGTGGCGATGGCCAGGTCAAAGTCGAGCTCACGCCCGGCGGCAATCTCCGCCACTAACTCCTTGCCACCCACCAGGTCGGCTCCGGCTTCTTCTGCCTCTCGCGCTTTGTCGGCCTGAGCAAACACTGCCACCCGCACCTTCTTGCCGGTGCCATGGGGAAGGGAAACGGTGCCACGAACCAGCTGATCGGCCTTGCGGGGATCGATGCCCAGCTGGAAGGCCGCTTCGATGGTCTCGTCGAACTTGGCCAAAGCCAGAGCCTTGACGAGGTCGACCGCCTCGGAGGGGGTGTACGGATGGTTGCGGTCGAGCCTGGCGACCGACTCGCGATACGCCCTGCCGTGCTTTGTCATTGTTTCTCCTTGTGGTCCAGGCGGCCGTACTGTGCACGGCCTCCCACCTGTTGGCGACCTAACCCTCTACTTTGATTCCCATCGATCGGGCAGTGCCCTCGACGACTTTCATTGCCGCATCGATGTCGTTGGCGTTGAGGTCGGGCATCTTGATCTGGGCGATCTCTCGTACTTGCGCCTTGGTGACCGATCCGACCTTGGCTTTGTGCGGTTCGGCCGAACCTTTTTCCACTCGGGCGGCCTGTCGGAGCAGTGACGCGGCTGGGGGGGTCTTGGTGACGAACGCAAAACTGCGGTCTTCGTAGACCGAGACTTCGGCCGGGATGATCATGCCCCGCTGCGAGTTGGTGGCGTCGTTGTAAGCCTTGACGAACTCCATCAGGTTGATGCCGTGCGGGCCCAACACCGTTCCCACCGGAGGAGCCGGGGTTGCCTGCCCGGCCGGCAACTGGATCTTGATGGTTGTTACGAGTCTCTTGCGTCCCATTGGTTATCGAATCCTGTCAGCTCTTGTGAATGTCGTCGAAGCCCAGCTCCACCGGGGTATCCCGGCCGAAGATGTTGACCAGCACCACCACCTTTGACTGGTCGAGGTTGATCGTTTCGATCACCCCGTTGAAATCGGCGAAAGGCCCCGAAACGACGCGAACGGTTTCCCCCACTTCCCATTCCGGCTTGAACCGGGGCTTGGCCTTCTCATCCTCCTTGCGGACGCCGAGGAACCTCTCCACCTCGCGGCGAGAGAGAGAGGTCGGCTTGTTGTGCCCTCCGACGAAGCCCGTGACCCCCGGCGTATTGCGAACGGTGTACCAGGAGTCGTCATCGAGATACATTCTGACCAGGATGTATCCGGGGAAGACCTTGCGGGGGACGGTTACCTTCTTTCCGCCTTTGATCTCGACCACATCTTCGAGCGGGATGTGGACGTCAAAGATGCGGTCCTCCATGTGCATCGACCTAATCCGGGTTTCGAGGTTGGCCTTGACCTTGTTCTCGTAACCCGACTAGGAATGGATCACATACCAGTCGCCGGGGAGGTCGTAGGGGCTGATGACCTCCGGTTCGGCTTCAATGGCGACTTCCGTCGGCTGTGCCTCCACGTGCTCGGTGGTCATGACCTGTCCAACAGTGTGATCACAGCTTCTTTCATCACCACGTCCAGGCCGAATATGACCAGGGTCAAGGCGACCGTGGTGATCAGGGTGATCACGGTGAATGCCGCCATCTGCTCACGGCTCGGCCAGTTGACCTTCTTTAGCTCCTGGCGAACCTCGTGGAGGAATGTGGCGAGTCGGCTCCACAGCGGCCTTCGCTCGGGCGCTCCCGGTCCTTTGGGCTGGCCGATCGGACTGCGACGCTGCGGTCCGCTGCCTTGGTCGCGTTTTTGGAGGCGTTCCTCGCGCTCCATCAGCCGCCGCATTTCTCGGTTCATGGTTGCCTGATGTCCTGTTCTTGATCTTTTGTTGCTCGGGCCTTCGGTGGCACGCCTTCGGCAGGGGTGGAGGGATTCGAACCCCCATCCTCCGGTTTTGGAGACCGGCGCTCTAGCCAGTTAGAGCTACACCCCTTCGGGTGAAGGGACGGGCCGGTAAGTATACGGCAGCGGGCTTGCCCTGGAAAACCAGGTGGCGGGTTGTCCCGACTCCCGTTTTGGCGCGGCAGAACCGTGCCCCGCCCCCATCCTGCCGCGCCAGAACCGATGGGTCCTTATCCGCTGGCCGGCACGACGGCGGCGGAGAGTATCTCCTGGCCGTGTGAGCGAAGCTCAGCCCGGACTTCATTTCCGGCTCGTTTCGTGACCAGAGAGGCGCCGCGACCAGCAAGCAAGGGCGCCCGATAGCGGAAGCGGGCGCTGGCCACCGGGGCCGGAACCGCCCAGTCGGCTCCGACCAAGCGCAGCACCCAGGCAGACTGCAACAAGCCGTGGACGGCGATGCCGGGGAGGCCGGCGGCCACCGCCGATTTGTGGTCCCAGTGGATCGGG
>JBQTHI010000031.1:0-1752 GCA_052390035.1 Actinomycetota bacterium
CAAGACGCACCGCCGAGGGCCTCACCAAACGAGAGATCATCCGCTGCCTCAAGCGATACATCGCCCGAGAGATTCATAAGGCCATCCCCCGGCCCACCATCCAAAAGCCCCTCACCAACGCTGCTTGACAAACATAGGAGCATCGAACGGTTCAACCAGACCTTGCACAAATGGCTCGACGCCCAACCCCGGCCAGCCAGCCTGACAGAACTACAAGCCCAACTCGACGTGTTCCGTGACTACTACAACAACAAAAGGAAACACCGCAGCATCGAACGGAGAACCCCAGCCAGTGTCTGGGCCCAGACCCCCAAAGCAGGACCAGCCGACCGGCCGCTAGCAACGCCCACCAGCATCCACCGGGCCAAAGTCGCATCCAACGGCACCGTCGCCGCGGGCAGCCGCTACATGATCTCAGTCGGGGCCGCTCACACAGACCAACAAGCCACCATCATTATCACCGGTCTCTCCTGCCACGTTTCACGGCAGGTCGGCTCATCCGCCAACTCCAACTCGACCCCACACGCCGATACCACCCCCTATACGATCACCCAACAAGACCATGAGGCATGTCCCGCGACAACCATGAGGGATGTCCCGCGACAGGACACCGACCGTTTGGGTGCGTTTTCCTTCACAGACGGGGTGGTGCCGGTCACTGGTAGCTCACGTAGACCGGGACCGGCGACAGCTCCAGTACCTGGGCGGGGGTGGCCCCACCACGGGGAGTGTCCTCGTCGTAGAAGTTCTTCCAGCCCCACGACCATCCGGCCCCCTCGGTCCCGGCCAGCAAGGCCGCCCAGGTGTCGTATTTGGTGGCGAGCGGCCCTTGGCCGTCCATTTGGATCACCGTCGCCAGCTCGGGGCGGGTCTTCACCAGGTGGCGCTCTTGGATCATGTCGAGGCGGAACTGGTGGAGGAGGAGGAACTTTTGAGGGAGGTTCTCTTCGCGCACAATCTCGGCCAGCCAGGCCGACACCTCGTTGATCTCCGCCGCGTCGACCGAGCCGATCTGGCGCAGGTGCACCTGGTCGGGTTCGAGTCGCCATTCGGGGTCGAGTGCCAAACCGACGTGCGGCAACCGCAGCAACTCTTCGTAGTACCTGGCCTGGGTGAGGAAGTCGGTTCGGCCTGGTTGCAGATCGAGGATGACATAGACACCGCGGGCGGCCGCCACGTCGATCCAGGGCCGGAGGGCTTCGATGCTCATCTCTTCTGAATAGTCGTTGTCAGCACCGGCACGGGCCGAGGCGACCGTGGCGATGATCTCAAAAGATGGAAGGATGGACACCCCATCGGCGTCGTAGCCCGAGGCAATTTCCATCAGGCGGGCCACCGATTCTTCGGGTCCCTGTTCGCCGAGCACACCCAGGGCCGAGGTCGTCGGGTTGCCGTAGAGGGCTACCAGCCGCCGTCCCGGAAAAAAGGTGAGGCCGCCCCCGGGCAGCTCGGGCGCCGACAACATTGCCGCAAGCTGCCAATCGATCAGTGTGGCGTCGAACCCCCCCGTCACGATTACCCGGTCGGCACCGAAGTGGCGGTAGGCAGTCACCGCCGCGTCATCACCCCACGGACTCCCCGGGTCGGCAAGTAGCAAGCCTTCGCCCCGCGCCGCCGCCGCGGCAAAGGCCGGGGCAGCTCGCTCGGGAGAGCCCCGCTCGGCGAGCCAGAGGGCGCCAGCGCTTCCGAAGCCCGGACCGGGATAGCCGCGGCGCGAATACTCGCTCGCTTCTTCGATCGTCCATGAGCTCA
>JBQTHI010000032.1:0-10959 GCA_052390035.1 Actinomycetota bacterium
TGCAGTCCGGGCCGAATCGGGGTACTCACAGCACGACAGCCCCGATCTGGTCCATTAATGCGACAGCCTCCTATGCAGCGGATTCTTACGCAGGAACCCCACGGCCAGGGTTGGCGTCCAAGCAACATGACCTGGGCACACCGAATGGCAGTGTTCTTTCTGGCAATCTCGATTGCCGCCTGTGGCGGTCCTGGTGAAGATCCGCCAACCGGTGGGTCAGTTCCCGGCGGAACGGTTCCTCCCGACGCCGGCTCCGTGTTCATCGACTCGACCGAGATCCTCCTCATGGAGAGCTTCCCCGTCCAGGTGGCCTTGCACGTGATCGGAAGCCTCCCTACCCCATGCCACCAGGCGGTTTGGGAGGTCGAAGACGATGGCTCCACCATTTCAGTCACTCTTGGCTCGGTGGCGGAAGCCGGCGCGATCTGCGCCCAGGTGCTGGAACCCGTTGACCTCTCGATCCCGCTCGGCTCGTTTGAAACCGGAGCCCGGGTCGTCACTCTCAACGGTGAACAGGTGGGAGAGTTCGAGATCTGAACCGGGCTGGAAGCAGACTCCCAAGCCCCCGGTAGCATCTCGACATGGCGTTGCTGCCCAACGGCCTTGGGCTGGCCGACCTTGGGCCGGTCGACACCAGGGGACGGCCCCTGCACGACCTGCGGATCTCGGTCACCGATAGGTGCAACTTCCGCTGTACCTATTGCATGCCCAAGGAGATCTTCGGGCGCGAGTACGAATTCCTCTCCCGCGAGCTGCTCCTGACCTTTGAGGAGATCGAACGCATCACCAAGGCTTTCGTCCGCTCGGGGGTGCGAAAGGTGCGTCTCACCGGCGGAGAGCCGCTCCTCCGTAAGGGACTTGAGAATTTGGTCGCCCGCCTGGCGCAGATACCCGGAGTCGAAGATCTCACTCTCACCACCAACGGGTCGTTGCTCGCCCGCAAGGCGGCGGCGCTCAAGATGGCCGGGCTTGATCGGGTAACCGTTTCCCTCGACTCGATGGATGACACCGTGTTCATGGCGATGAACGACGTCGGGTTTCCGGTAGCCGAGGTCCTCGATGGCATCGCCGCGGCCTCGGCGGCCGGCCTGACCCCGGTGAAGGTAAACATGGTGGTGAAGCGTGGCGTCAACGATGACTCGGTGCTGGGCATGGCCAGCCACTTCCGGGGCACCGGCCACATTGTCCGGTTCATCGAATATATGGACGTCGGAACTACCAACGGGTGGCGGTTGGACGATGTCGTCTCGGGGCGGGAGATAGTGGAGACGATCGGTGCCGAGTACCCCCTCGAGCCGATCGACTCGAGCTACCGGGGTGAGGTCGCCCAGCGATACAGGTATGTCGACGGCCAAGGTGAGATCGGGGTCATCACCTCGGTGACCCAACCCTTCTGCGGCGACTGCACCCGAGCACGTATATCGGCTGAGGGCAAGCTCTACACCTGTCTGTTTGCCTCGGAGGGAACCGATCTACGGGCCCTGGTCCGATCCGAGGCCGATGACAACACACTTGACGCCGCCATCGCCAGGATCTGGACCGCCCGCACCGACCGCTATTCGGAGATCCGGACTTCTGAAACGGTCCACATCGGCCGCAAGGTGGAAATGAGCTACATCGGCGGGTGACCCGGTGCGCCGTAACGTTCGAAACCAAGCGTCAGGTCCGATGGCCGGTCGACGCTAAACCACGAGCGCCCGTCTTCTCCCCAGGTGCGCCACACCCCTTCGGTGATCTCCAGTGGTCTCGTCCGATCGAGCAGAGATTGGATCGACCCGCCGGCTTCTGTCTCGTTGGCTGCCTCCAACGCCAGGTTGGGGAAATAGCACCCGCAGGTCACCTGCCGCATTCCCTGGTCAATCGGTACGGCGGTTTCGCCGACGTCGGCCAGCCTGGCGAGGGTTTCTTCTCGCACCCAGGGCTGGTCGAGCGCCACTGCCAAAAGAGGTTCACCTAAGGCCAGGGCGGCGGCCAGACCTGCCAGGGGGCCTCCCCCTCCGGGGTGGTCCGCAAGCCCGCCGGGCCCACCGAAGGTGAGGACCCGAGCACAAACCGATCGGAGGGCGTCGTTCACCCAGTCGATCATCGGCCGATCGCCAACGAGGACCGATGCTTTGTCCCGGCCCATCCGGCGGCTAGCCCCGCCCGCCAGCACCACACCCAACATTGTGAGCCGAGACTACGGTCTCCGCGTCGTGCCAGCTGCCGCCCTATTGGCCGTCCTCGTGGCCGCCGTGCTCCACGCCGCCTGGAACCTGGTGGTCAAGTCGAGCGCCGAACGTCTGGTGGCCGCCTCGGCCCAGGTGGCCCTAGCCGGGATTGCCTTCCTTCCCGTGTTGATCTGGCGCGGACTTCCCGTCAAGGTCTTTCCGTTTCTGCTCGGATCGGCTCTCGTGCAGGTGGGGTATCTGTACGCGCTGGCCGGCGCTTATGACCGGGCCGACCTCTCTTTTGTTTATCCCATAGCTCGTGGCTCCGCTCCTGTGCTGATCGCCGTGGGAGGGGTGATTGGTCTCAGTGATCAGGTGGAGGGACCTGGGTGGATCGCCCTCCTCCTGATATCTGGTGGCGTGATCCTGCTCGGGCTTAGCGCCCCCTCCCATCACGGCGTGGGATGGTCCCTGCTCACCGGACTCTTGATCGCTTCCTACATCACCATCGACGGGGCGGGAGTCCGGAGGACCACCGACGTGCTGGCATACACGGCGTCGCTCTACGGGCTCACCGCCCTACTGCTCATCCCGTTCACGCTCAAGCTGCGTGGCGTCGATGCAGTGAAGGAGGCGTTGGGCCGGGAGTGGAGACGTCACCTCCTGGCGGGGACCGCGAGCCTCGGCTCCTACGGTCTGCTCTTGTTCGCCTCACGGCTCGCTCCGCTCGGCCTCGTAGCCGCGGCTCGCGAAACGGCGGTGGTCTTCGCCACGGTGGGTGGCTGGTGGTTTCTCGACGAGGCCGTCGGCCGGGTGCGGGTGGCGGCCAGCCTGGTGATCGCCCTCGGGATGACAGTCTTGGCGCTAAGCCGGTGACCGTCTGGCCCCGGCCGCCGTGCGGTAGCCCGCCCAGATCAGAGCGGCCGCCACCAGCAGCGATAGGGCGAAGGCGTCCCCTTCCCCGATCGCCAGCACCGTCCCACCCGACGAGGCGGCCAGTGTCCCCGCCACGATGAGGGCGTTGCCCCAGACGATGCGGCGGTTCTTCCGCCAGAAACGGAAGAGGCTCACCAGGGCAAGGACGATGACAATGCTGCCGCCCAATCCACCGGCGATGGCGGCCAGCAGCCGCGGGCCGAAGCCCTCACTGATCGGGGCGAAGATGTCATGAGGAATCCCCCCAGCCGGCAGGGGACGAGCAAAGGGGACCGTGGTGGTGAGGGTGGTGGAGATGGCGGCGATGGCACCGCAGGCGAGGAGGGCCAGTGTTCCCGCCCGACGGCCCACGACGAGAAACATCGAACCGACCGCCAGAAACGGAATGTTGAGGATTGCGCCAAGCAGGAAGAAGGTGCGATACGTGAAGCCGGACCAGCCCAGGCTGAGACCGGCTGCCAGAGCCCAGGTGGCGATGGCGAATAGCCCGATGCCGACCGCGTAGGCAGCACCGTGCGGACGGGGCCGGCGACGGGTATCGAGGGCCAGGTCGACGGCAAAGCCGGTGGCGACCATCGCCGCTACCACAGCCAAGAGCCCCTCCATGCCCGACCAAACTACGGTGAAACTTGGTCGACGGCGAGTCGAGCGCTAAGGCTGTTCGATGGGTGGTGGCTTGGCCGGAGCCGAAACACCTTCCTGCCATCTGGCCAGAACCCACAGCAGGTCGGAGAGGCGGTTCAGGTAACGGACCACTTCGCCGCTCTCTTCGATGCCGACACATGCTCTTTCGGCCCGGCGTGCTGCGGTCCGGGCCACGTCGAGTAGGGCGGCGACGACCGTGCCTCCGGGAAGGACGAACTCGGTTGGCGGGTCGAACCGAGCCGAGTAGTCGTCGATGAGGTTCTCTAGACGCTCGGGCATGGCGGAAGTGATTGCCGAAACTCCCGGCTTCAGCTTGTGTCGGTTGTCGGGCATGGTCGCCAGCTCGGCCATCGCCACGTACAGCTCGCGCTCGATCTGGAGCACCAGTGAGGCGAGGTCGTCCTCGCCGGTGAGATGGGCACGAACCAGGCCCAGGGCTGCCTGCAACTCGTCGACGCTTCCGAGGGCCGCCGGGCGAGGGTGATCCTTGCGCACCCGCCCGCCAAAGAAGAGGGCGGTAGTCCCGTCATCGCCGGTGCGGGTGTAGATCTTCAAGTTCGGTCGACGTTACCGGCGACAAGCAGCGGAATCGCTCTCTCGTTGTCGCTCATCCCGCCGTGGTAGCCGACCAGCCGCTTGTCAAAGCCGGGAGGGAGGATCACGCTCTCCGGTGGGGCGAGCAGAACAAAGTCGGGAAGGCGATTTCGCAGACGGGGATGGAAGGGCCCCGGCCCGAGCCAGGTGGTGAATCGATCCGGGTCGATCAACTCGGCCCCGGTTTCGTCGGCCAGTCGCTGGGTGAGACGGGCCGAGCCGCGCACCATCACCGCCCTGGGATCACCGAAGAATTCGAGCGGTCGGTAGAGGTCGTCTCGGATGAGCAACTTGGCGGTTTCAGGCACGGTCACCATCCCGTGATCGGCGGTGCCCACCATCACCACATCGGAGGGAAGCCGATCGGCTAAGGCCGCCCAGATCGATGTGACCTGACGGAGCGATTCGGCGTATTCGGGCGAACCCATGCCGTACACATGGGCGGCGAAATCGACCGGTGGCAAATAGGTGAAGATGAAGCGTCCGGGCCACGATGTTTCCGCCAGGGTTCGCGTCACGAAGTCGTCGGCCGTCTCCGCCCCGACGAACCGACAGCTTCTATACAGGGCAGCCGTGAGCGGAGTGGAAGCAAACCCGGCCGGCTGAACCGTCACCGGCTCGATTCCGGCGGCGCTCAACCTTTCCCAAAGATTGGGTGCCGGCAGCAGATCTTCGGTCGGGTATGCCACCGGGGTTCCGGTGAGATCTACCCATTTGAGGGTGTTCACCACCCGACCGATTCCTTCCAGCCACAGCAGGTGGGCGATGACTCCATGGGTGACCGGGGCCATCCCCGTTGCCACCGTCGACAGGCTGACCGTGGTTGTGGTCGGAAAGGGCGCTTCGAGGCTCGCCCGTCGATCGGCGCGGATGGCGGCGGCGGCCGGGTGCGCGAGCTGGGCGTCGCCCAGACCGTCGATCAGGACGAGTACCACGGTGCTCGCTCTTGGTATTTCCCGGGCGAGGTGGGGGTTGAGACCATCGGCGGGTGCCGATCCGGTGAGCCGGCTTTCGAGCTCAGCCACCAGGTTGAGCAGCCCGCCCCCAGAGTGAGACGACCCGATATACGACGTTCCCGAGGCGGCAGTAGACATCGCCCAAAACGGTAGGAGCTTGCCCCCTAAAGCCGCTCCCTATACTCGCCAAAGGCCCACCTTCTGGGGGCCGAAAGGGACATAACCACCGATGAGTCCGTACTTTCAGGATTACGTCACGGTCGGCTTCTTCGCCGCTCTCGGCGTGCTGCTGGTGATGATCATGCTGGGGGTGGCCTCGGTCCTTCGCCCGGCTAACCCGACCGCGGTGAAGTCCAAGACCTACGAGTGCGGAGTTGACCCGGTCGGCGTCGGTTGGAACCAGACCTACATCCGCTACTACATCTTTGGACTGTTGTTCGTCATCTTCGATGTCGAAGCGGTGTTCATCTTCCCGTGGGCGATCCTCGTCGATCAGCTCGGGTGGTTTGGCCTGGTGGAGATGGCTGCCTTCATCTTCGTGCTGATCCTCGGTCTGGTGTATGCCATCCGCAAGGGAGTTCTCAAATGGGAATAGTGCAGCGATTTGGCACCCCCAAGCCGGTCACCTGGCTGCTCAACTGGTCACGGCGCTACTCGCTCTGGCTCTTCCAGTTCGGGCTGGCCTGCTGTGCCATCGAAATGATGGCCGCCTCCGGACCTCGTTTCGACTTCATGCGTTTCGGCATCATCCCCCTCCCCGCCTCGCCTCGGCAGGCAGACCTCATGGTGGTGGCCGGCACCGTCACCGACAAGATGGCACCGGCGGTGCGCCGTCTCTACGACCAGATGCCGGAACCCAAATATGTCATTTCGATGGGGTCATGCTCGAATTGCGGCGGTCCGTATTGGGACTCCTACTCGGTGACCAAAGGGGTCGATCAGGTGATCCCGGTCGACGTGTACGTGCCGGGTTGCCCCCCCCGGCCGGAGGCGCTGATGGAAGGCATCGTCCTCCTCCAGCAGAAGATCAAGGGCGAAAACATCCAGGAAAAGTGGAACCGGCGTGACCATCAGCCGGTCTGAGGCTTCCAACGTCGCATCGGCGGGGACCCTCCACGATCTGGCCGACTCGGTGGCGATTGCGGTCGGGGGCGAAGCAGTGGTCGCCTTCGGCACCGCCAAGATTCGGGTTTCGCCCGATGACTGGGTGAGCGCCCTCACCGTTGCCCGGGATCAATTCGGTCTCCACTTCTTCTCATGGCTGTCGGCGGTCGACTGGTCGAACAAGGTCGAGGTGGGCGACCCTTTGACCGCCGAGGTGGAGGAGCGGTTCGAGGTGCTCGCCGCCGTGGGCGATACCACAGTCGGTCATCTGCTGGTCTTTTCGACGGACCTGCCCAAAGATCGGGCGTCGATCCAGAGCCTCGTCGGGGTCTACTCGGGGGCCAACTGGCATGAGCGGGAAGCTCACGAGATGTTCGGTATCGACTTCGCCGGCCATCCTCATCTGGTCAAGCTCTATCTGCCCGATGGTTTCCAGGGCCACCCGTTGCGCAAGAGCTTCCCCCTGCTCACCAGAGAGGTAAAGCCCTGGCCGGGAATCGTCGACGTCGAAGGGATGCCGGGCCGGGACGATGATGAGGGTCAGCCCTCCGAAGAGAACCCGGAGGCGTGATGGTCCTCGACCAGGATCTGGTCCGGCACCTATCTGAGGTCTCGGTCTCGGTCGAGCTGGAAACCCCCGACATGACCCTCAACATCGGGCCCCAGCACCCTTCTACCCATGGCGTGCTCAGACTGGTGGCGCAAGTCGACGGCGAACGGACCCGCAATGTCCAGCCGGTCATCGGTTACATGCACCGGGGGTACGAGAAGCTGGCCGAGGTCCGCAACTACCCACAGATCACCACCCTCATCAACCGGATCGACTGGGTGGCCGGCTACGCCAACGAGGTGCCCTTCGTCATCGCCGCCGAAAAACTGATGGGGGTCGAGGTCCCCGAGCGCGCTCAATACATCCGGCTCATCCTCACCGAGATGGCCCGGATCGCATCACATCTGGTTTTCAATGCCTCCTATCCCCTCGAGCTCGGTGCCGCCACGCCGCTCTTTTTCGCGCTCCGTGACCGCGAGCGTGTGCTCGACCTGCTCGAGTCGGTCACCGGCGGCCGTTTCCACCCCAACTTCAACCGCATCGGTGGGGTAAAACCGGCGGCAGGAGCCGGGTCGACCCAGCGCAAAGTCGTCCAGGACCTTCCCAAGACCTTCCTCCAGGAGACGAGGGACGCCATGGAAAAGGTCCTGGCCACCTGCGATGAGATCGATGACCTGGTGGCAGGCAACGAGATCATCCTTGCCCGTACCAAGGGGGTGGGTGTCATTCCGGCCGCCATTGCCACCTCGTTCGGGCTATCGGGTCCCAACCTACGGGCTTCCGGAGTCAACTTCGATCTGCGCAAGACCTCCGACTACCTGCCCTATCACAAGTTCGAATTCGACGTGCCGGTGGGGACCGCCGGCGACTGTTGGGATCGGTGGTTCATGAGGCTTCAGGAGGTGCGACAGTCGGCCCGGATCATCCAACAGGCGATCGACGGCATTCCCTCCGGGCCGTTGCAGGCGAAAGTGCCGAAGATCATCAAGGTGCCCAAAGGCGAAACCTATGTCAGGGCAGAGAACCCGAAAGGTGAGATGGGCTATTACCTGGTCTCGGACGGGGGTCTCGGGCCCTACCGTCTCAAGATCCGCTCGGCCTCCTTCTCCAACATTTCGATCCTGCCCTGGGCATTAGAAGGGGCGCTGATCCCCGACATCATCGCCATCATGGGAAGCCTCGACTTCGTTCTGGGTGACGTCGACCGATGACAGAACTCCTTGCCAACTTCTGGGTGCAGCTGGCGATCAAGCTTTTGATCGTCGCCGGCATCATCCCCATCGTGGGGATGATCATTGGGTTTGCCGAGATGAAGCTCTCTGCCAAGATGCAGAGCCGGATCGGCCCCTATTTCGCCGGCGGGCGGTGGGGATGGGCCCAACTCATCGCCGACGGAGTCAAGTTCTTTCAGAAGGAAGATCTGATTCCGGCCGACGCCGACCGGCCGGTGTTCAAGTGGGCGCCGGCCCTGGTCCTCGCCTCCACCGTCGCCATCCTCGTCCCGATACCGTTCGGTCCCGACCTGGTCGGTCGCCACCTCGATCTGGGGATCTTCTACGCTCTCGCCGTCTCTTCGCTGTCGACCATCGGGGTGTTGATGGCGGGGTGGTCCTCGGCCAACAAATATTCCCTGATCGGTGGTCTGCGGGCTGCGGGTCAGCTGATCGCTTACGAGCTGCCACTGGTGCTGGCGGTGGTGGGAGTTGTGATGTTGGCCGGGACGATGTCCTTGAACGGAATCGTCGAGTCTCAGGCTCGCTGGCTCTCCGAGCAAGGTTGGGGCCTGGGACTCCCATTCATATTCGTCCAGTTTGTGGGCTTCGCCGTTTTCATCATCGCCTCCCTCGCCGAGCTGACGAGAATCCCCTTTGACATGCCCATCGCCGAGTCGGAGCTGGTCATGGGCTACGTCACCGAATACTCCGGATTTCGCTTCCTCTTCTTCTTTCTGGCCGAGTTCGCCAACATGTTTTCTCTCTCCGCCATCGCGGCCACCCTGTTCCTCGGCGGCTACTGGGTGCCAGGGTTGAGCAACGTCCAGTTGAACTTGGTCGGGCCGCTCGTATTGTTCGGGAAGATCGGCCTGTTGGTGTTCGCCATGATTTGGTTCCGCTGGACCTTCCCTCGCTATCGCGAGGACCAGCTGCAAACCATCGCCTGGAAGTGGCTGATCCCGATCTCCCTCGCCAACATATTGGCCACCGGCGTGCTCAAGGTGGTGGCACAGTGACCGCTCGTCCCGAGCTTTTTCCCGGCCACGGGCTGTGGAAGGGGATGGCGGTCACCTTCAAGACGATGGTGAAGACCATCTTTCTGCCCAAAAAACACCTGCACACCGTCAACTATCCCAAGGTCAAAGAAACGCCGGTCCCCCGAGCGCGAGGGGTGATCGCACTCGACCAGGAGGCCTGCACCGTTTGCATGTTGTGTGCGCGCAACTGCCCCGACTGGTGTATCTACATCGAAGGCCACAAGGAGGAGAAGCCACCTGACAAGCCGGGAGGCCGAGTACGAGTGCGGGCCACGCTCGACCGCTTTGATATCGACTATGCGCTATGCATGTACTGCGGGATTTGTGTCGAGGTATGCCCTTTCGACGCCCTGTTCTGGAGTCCCGATTATGAATACTCCGAACAGGCGATGGGGAACATGCTGCACGACATGGACCGGCTTCAGGACTGGCTGACCACCGTTCCGGCCCCTCCGGAGCTGGCGAAGTGAGCCCGGCCGACTGGCTCTCGGCACCTGTCAATTGGGTCTTCCTACTGCTGGCCCTGATCGTGGCTGTGTCGGCCTTTCGGGTGGTCACGTCCCAAAACGTCATTCATGCCGCCCTTTTCCTGGTCGGCACGCTGGGCGGCACTGCGGGCCTTTTCCTGATGTTGTCGGCCGAGTTTGTGGCGTGGACTCTGGTCCTTGTCTACATCGGGGCGGTGATCGTCTTGTTCCTGTTCGGGATCATGATCACCCGCGCTCCCACCGGGCGGGATGTGGCGCTCGACCATCCGCGCCGCGGCGTGGCGGTCCTGGTTGCCCTGACCCTCTTTGCCGTTCTCGCCTGGGCCTCGCTGCAGGCGTTCGGCTCGACCATGATCACCGTCCTGGGAGAGGGCACCGCGACCGAAGACCTGGGGTTGGCGTTGCTCGGCAGGTTTGTCGTGCCATTTGAAGTGGTGTCCTTTGTGCTGCTGGCCGCCTTGATCGGTGGTATCACTATCGCCCGCAAGGACCTGACCCCGGGGGAAGAGGAGAAGGTCGGAGCGGTATGACGAGGGCATCATCGTGCTGCTAAACCAGTTCCTGATCCTGGCCGCCCTCTTGTTCGCTCTCGGCGTCTACGGGCTTTTGGTACGGCGGAATGCGGTGATGGTGCTGCTGGCGGTGGAATTGATGCTGAACGCCGTGAACATCAACTTGATCGCCTTTGAGTCTGTGCTGCGTAGCCCCGAGGTAATTGGCCAGGTATTCGCCGTGTTTGTCATCACGGTTGCCGCCGCCGAGGTGGGGATCGGCCTGGCCATCGTGCTGATGATCTTCCGCAACCGGGCCTCGGCCAACGTCGACGATTTCAACCTGATGCGGTGGTGAGCAACACCGCCGTGTTCCTGCGTAGAAAACGGCCGCTATGCGGCCGTTTTCTACGCAAGAACGGGTTCTTTATACTCGCCGACCGGTGAGCGAACGACCAGGCCCTTGTTGACCTCGACAGCGCGAGCGGCCATCGCCATCGCCAGCACCGGTGTGGCTGAGGGCGGCGAGGCACATTTCACCGATGGGGGACCGCTGGCTCAATTTGCCGGTCTCCTGCTGGTGCTGCCGTTTGTGGCATTCCTCTTCATCATCTTCTTCGGCAAGCGGATGAAGTACCTGGGGGCCGAGTTCGCCATCGGCGCCATGGCGATCAACTTTCTTTACGCCGTCTCGTTGTTCGTGGTCAACATCACCTCGGGGGTGGCCCGCGATGTTCAGTTCGAGATCGGTCGGATCGGTGTGATCGGTGACCATCCGCTGGTCTTCGAGCTGG